>NZ_CAUQJA010000004.1:0-117244 GCF_963518475.1 uncultured Streptococcus sp.
ATGGCCAAAGCACTGTTGTAACTATCACAACACCAGGTAAAGATCCAGTAACCTTCACTGTAAAAGATGGTAAGAATGGTAAAGATGGCCGTACACCAACTATTGACTTAAATGCATTGGTGGAAGCAGTTAGAAGAGGTGCTGGATCAACTTCTAATTCACAACCTTCTGGAACATCAAGAAGTGCAAGAAGAGCAAGAAGTGTAGGAGATAATCCAGATGAAGTAACTCCACCAGCTCAACCAGCATCTTCAGATTCAACAGCATCACAACCAGTAGATGGTACTCGTATTACAGCATACTATGATAACAATGGTAACGGTAAATACGATCCAGGTGTGGATGAATTAATTGGTACAAGTGATATCTTGAATGGTACAAATGGACGTAATGGTGCAGATGGAGCTTCTGGTACAGATGGCCGTAACGGTGCCGAATTATTAAGTGGAGTTACTGCACCAACTGCTAAAGATGGTAAAGATGGTGATACTTACATCGATGCTAACACAGGTGATGTTTACAAGAAAGAAAATGGTTCTTGGAACAAAATCGGAAATATTCGTGGACCTCAAGGAGTAGCCGGCGAAAAAGGTGAAAAAGGTGAAAAAGGTGAAAACGGAGCTAATGGAGCAGACGGTAAATCACCAGTTGTAAATGTAACTGACAATGGAGATGGAACACACTCTATTACTGTTAGAAACCCTGATGGTTCAGAATCTACAACGAAAGTTAAAGATGGTAAAGACGGTAAAACTGCAACTATCACTACAACAGAAAACCCAGATGGAAGTCACACAATTACTGTAACAAATCCAGATGGAACATCTAAAGAAACTGTTGTTAAAAACGGTAAAGATGGTAAGACTCCTAAAGTTGAAGTAACTGATAACGGAGATGGAACTCACACTGTTAAAGTTACAGATGGAGACGGTAATGTTACAAATGCTATCATCAAAGATGGTAAAGACGGTAAAGCTGCAACAGCAACAACTACTGAAAATCCAGATGGAAGCCACACAGTAACAATCACTAACCCAGACGGAACTAAGAATGAGTTTGTCGTTAAGAATGGACGTGACGGTGTTGATGGACGTACTCCAACCGCATCTGTTCGTGATAATGGAGACGGAAGTCATACAATCGTTATTACAAATCCAGAAGGTGTGACAACTGAAACCACAGTTCGTGATGGTAAATCACCAAAAGTGACTATAACTGATGAACAAAATGGAACTCATAAGATCTCAGTTCTAAATGGTGATGGAACAACTACTGAAACAATCATTAAAGATGGTAAATCACCAGTAGCGACTGTTACTGACAACCATGATGGTACTTACACAATTCGTGTAGAAAACGGTAATGGTACTGTTTCTGAAACCACAGTTCGTGACGGTAAATCACCAACTGCTAAGGTTGTGGATAACGGAGATGGAACTCACACTATCACAGTTGTGAACTCAGACGGTACAACTACAACAACTACAGTTCGTGATGGTAAAGAACCAAAACTTGAAGTGATTGATAACAACAATGGTTCACACACTATTAAAGTAACAGGTGCTGATGGTAAAGAAACTACAACTACAATCTTTGATGGTAAATCACCAAAAGCGAACATCGTTGATAACGGAGACGGAACTCACACATTAACAATCGTAGATTCTGATGGTCGTGAATACAAATCTATTATCAAAGATGGTAAAGACGGCAAAGATGGCGTTTCACCAACTGTAACTGTTAAAAATAATAACGATGGAACTCACGTTGTAACAATCACTAATCCGGATGGAAGTAAGACAGAAATGGTGATTAAAGACGGTAAAGATGGTAAATCACCAAAAGTTTCTGTTGAAGATAATGGTGATGGTAGTCATACAATCACAATCATCAATTCTGATGGAACTGTGACAAAAACAGTTATTAAAGATGGCAAAGATGGTAGAGATGGACGTGATGGTCGAGACGGCAAAGATGGAAAATGTGGATGCCAAGACAAACCAGTAACACCATCAAATGACAAACCAGTTCCTCCAACACCTAATATGCCAGAAGGACCTAAATTTGCAATGCCAGAACCACCAGTTCATGAATTGCCAGAATTTAACGGTGGTGTGCCAGGAATACCAGAAGTTCACGAATTACCAGAATTCAATGGTGGAGTACCAGGTATGCCTGAAGTTACTGAAGTACCAGAATTAGATATTCCAACAGTACCAGTACAACCAACACCAAATGTACCGGTTAAACCTGTACCAGTACAACCAACACCAAATGTACCGGTTAAACCTGTGCCAGCGCAACCAACACCAAATGTACCGACACCAGAAGTGCCAGTACAACCAACTCCAGTTGTTCCAACACCAGAAGTACCGGTTAAACCAGTACCAGCGGTTCCAGAACAACCAGTAGTACCAACACCGGCTCAACCAGCAACTCCAGTAAATGCTAACCCAGTAGTACCAACTACAGTTAAAGAAAACCATGGGGACAAATTACCAGAAACTGGAAGCCAATCTGATTATATCTCTGTTCTTCTAGGTAGCGGTATTCTATTGAGCCTATATGTAGGTCGAAGAAAAGAAGATTAATCAGCAAAAAGCAGTCACTAATTTCTCGAAAGAAGATGATAAGTGATAGATCTCGAATGAAAGAATATTCTTAGAATGATTTTCCTATGATGGAAAAGACTGCTAAAAACCTTGAGTGGTAACGCTCAAGGTTTTTTTGGATGAGTGATGTTTGTCTGAAAATCTTGATTGAGTCTAAAAATGCCACCCTATTAGGTGGCGATCATTGATTTAGACTTTTAAAAATTCTTTATTTTTTACTGAATTGCTGCTACCAAATCTTGAGCTTGTTTTTCAATTGAGTTTAGGACTGTTTCTTCGAGAACCAATTTTCCGTCTGCCCAAGCAGAGTCATTAACACGTGCAGCAGTGAAATCACCAACTACTTGTGTACGGATAAATGGCAAGAGGTCTTTGTAGATAGCGAAGAGTTGATCGTGACCTGCATTGGCTACAGATGATACTGTGACAAACTTGTCTTGAAGAGCAGAAGCGCCACGTGTATCAGACAAGTCAAGGGCACGAGATAGCCAGTCAAGCAAGTTTTTCACTGTACCAGGGATAGAGAAGTTGTAGACTGGAGAGAAGATCCAGATAGCATCCGCAGCGAGAACTGCTTCACGAGCAGCAGCTACAGCTGGATGTGTTGGAACTTCCAAATCTTGGCTGAAGAGAGGAAGGGCTGAATAATCAAGGTAGCTAACTTCCGCTTTACCAGCAAGTACTTTCTCAGCTTCGAGAGCCATTTGGTGGTTGAAAGAACCTTGACGTAGGGATCCGACGATAAATAATACTTTTTTAGACATGATGTGTCTCCTTTTTCTTAAAATTTCGAGAATTGCCTCGTTGTTATAAAATATATTACAACAAAAGAAAACACCTTGCAAGAAATTTGCTCAGAGTTTATTTGAAAATTAAAAATTACAGAAACTTTAGTCATTTGCGACTGGAAAAGTAAGAACTGTTCGTTTTGAATCCTGGTTTGAATTTGATTTTCGAAGAGTATTCCTATATTCTCTTGTAATATGATGATATAAGTGCTAAAATAAACAAGAAAACTCGCAATAGAAACTACAGAACAGTTTTTCCGGTATCATTTCATAAATAATTAAAGGAACAATAATGGCATTGAAGAATGCTTCTAAAAAGGGGTGGAGATCATGTAAGGCATAGATTAACAAGTGACGGACAAAAGAAATAATAATACACTTGTTAAGGAGAAAAGATGTTAATAAGAAATTATCGGAAAAATATTGGCCTGATGGCCGGAGTTGAGTTTTTTGCATTTCTAGGGATTACCAGTTTTTGGATTCTCTTTCTCAGTCAAAACGGAATGTCTCTTTGGCAGATTGGACTTTTGGAGAGTATTTTTCATACGACCAGTCTTCTCTGTGAAATTCCATCTGGTATGTTAGCTGACCGCTATTCCTATAAGACCAACCTTTATTTAAGTCGTATAGCAGGAATTGTGTCTTCTATTCTCATGTTGGCTGGGCAAGGAAATTTTTGGATTTATGCACTAGCTATGGCGATAAATGCCTTGTCTTATAATTTTGATTCAGGCACAAGCGCAGCAATGGTTTATGATTCAGCCGTGGAAGCTGGACTGAAGAAGCGTTACTTATCTATTTCAAGTTTTATGTCAGGAGTAGCAGAAGGAACTCGGTCTTTGGGGACAGTGTTGGCGGGATTTTTTGTCCATGGTCAATTGCACCTGACCTACTATATCATGATTGCCACTTCTATCATAGTTCTTTTCCTGATTTGGATGCTGAAAGAACCTAGTGTCAAGCTAGAAAAAGCTGATAGTGTGACCATGAAACAGATTATTTGGACTGTTAAGGAAGAGTTGGAGCGAAATCCTATGCTGTTTAACTGGATGATTTTGTCTCAGATTGTCGGAACACTTATGTGCATGTTTTATTTTTACTATCAAAATCAGTTACCAGATTTAAGTAGCTGGCAAATTTCAGCAGTTATGCTACTTGGTAGTCTCCTGAATATCGTTGCAGTCTATCTAGCGAGTAAGATTGGAAAGAAATATGCCGCCTTGAAGATTTTCCCTCTTCTCGTCCTGCTGACTGGAGTTACCTACCTGCTGTCCTACTTTGGAACACCTCTAATCTATATTTTGGTTTATTTGATTAGTAATGCTCTATATGCTCTTTTTCAGCCGATTTTTGACAATGATTTGCAAGAGCGACTCCCAAGTGAAGTAAGGGCAACCATGCTAAGTGTCTACTCTATGATGTTTAGCCTAAGTATGATTGTGTTCTTCCCGCTGACAGGCTGGTTGATTGACCATTTAGGCTTTGTAGTAGCATTTCTTTATCTAGGATTCTTTTTAGTCATGATTAGCCTTCTACTGCCTGTATTTTTAGGAAAAATGGCTAAAAGAATAGATAATAAAATAATACCATAGATTAAAAGAACTTCTAAAAACTTGAGTGCCAAAGCTCAAGTTTTTTAATACGTTGATTTCGCTTGTGTTTTTACTTTTCTTGCTCGGTTTTAAATAGGAAAAACCTGTTTTGTTTGAAGGAAGAAATAAAGTGCGATTGTTCCTATATTCACTTGTAATAAAGCCCAATAGATGGTAAAATAGACGAGTGAAAAAAAGACAAAATAAAGCAAAAAATAATCTACTGTGGCAGTATGGTCTAGGGATGACGATTTTGTTTGTGGTTATCAGTGCTTCCTTTCTGTATCTGGTTTCTCTCGGCATGAAACCCTATCAAACAGCTAAAAGTGAAGGAGAAAAATTAGCTCAGCAGTATGCAGGATTAGAGCAGGCTGATCAGGTTGATTTATATAATGGCTTGGAATCTTATTACAGCGTTCTTGGTCGTAATAAACAGCAAGAATCACTTGCTGTCCTGATTGGAAAAGATGACCATAAGATTTACGTTTATCAGCTAAATCAGGGTATTTCACAAGAAAAAGCAGAAGCTGTTTCGAAGGAAAAAGGAGCTGGCGAGATTGACAAGATTACCTTTGGCCGTTATCAAGACAAGCCAATCTGGGAAGTTAAGTCAGGATCTGATTTTTATCTAGTAGATTTTGAAACAGGAGCATTGGTCAATAAGGAGGGCTTATGAAACTATCCAAGCGTGTTTTAGAAATGGAAGAAAGTGTTACTTTAGCTAGTGATGCGAGAGCAAAAAAATTAAAAGCTCAAGGTAAGGATGTCCTTTTCTTGACCTTGGGACAACCAGATTTTCACACTCCTGAAAATATTCAGGATGCAGCAGTTAAAGCTATTCGAGAAGGACAGGCTTCCTTCTATACAGTAGCTTCAGGTCTACCAGAATTAAAAGCTGCGGTGAATACCTACTTCGAGCGCTACTATGGCTATTCTGTCGCAAGTAACGAGGTTACCTTTGCTACAGGTGCCAAGTTCTCCCTCTATACTTTCTTTATGGCTGTAATCAATCCTTTAGATGAGGTTATTATTCCAACTCCATACTGGGTTAGTTATGGAGATCAGGTCAAGATGGCAGAAGGGATTCCAGTCTTTGTTCAAGCTAAAGAAGACAATGATTTTAAAGTCACGGTGGATCAACTAGAACTAGTTAGGACAGATAAGACAAAGGTTTTGGTTCTCAATTCACCATCTAATCCGACTGGTATGATCTATACTCGTGAAGAATTACTAGCTATCGGAAATTGGGCAGTTGAGCATGACATTCTGATTTTAGCAGATGATATATACGGTCGCCTTGTTTATAATGGAAATGAATTTGTTCCAATCTCAAGTCTATCAGAAGCAATTCGTAAGCAAACTATTGTTATCAACGGTGTATCTAAAGCCTATGCCATGACGGGTTGGCGAGTTGGTTATGCGGTAGGTAATCCTGAAATCATTGCAGCTATGAGTAAATTGACGGGACAAACAACTTCAAATTTGACATCTGTTTCTCAATATGCGGCTATTGAAGCCTTAACAGGACCACAGGAGTCTGTTGATATCATGCGTCAGGCTTTTGAGGAGCGTCTCAATACCATTTATCCGCTATTATGTGAGGTCCCAGGTTTTGAAGTCGTTAAACCACAAGGAGCTTTCTATCTCTTCCCAAATGTAAAAAAAGCCATGGAGATGAAAGGTTATACAGATGTGACTGACTTTACAACAGCTATTCTTGAGGAAGTTGGTTTGGCACTCATAACAGGAGCTGGCTTTGGAGCGCCAGAAAATGTCCGCCTCAGCTATGCGACAGACCTAGACACGCTTAAAGAAGCAGTTAAACGCTTGAAAGCATTTATGGGTAGTGAGAATGATTGATCATTTTGAAATTAAGGTAAAGGATTTACAAATTTCAGAAGGATTTTATAGGAGTTTTCTCGCCCCTTTGGGCTATAAATTGGCTTTTAAAACTACTTCTCTAATCAGTTTTCTTGCCCCAAATAGCCCTCATCCTGGTGGTGACTTTTGGTTAGCTCAGGGGACGCAAAATCCTATTCACTTTGCTTTCTTAGCAGAAAATAAGGAAGAGGTTCAAGCTTGTTATGAGGCTGGCTTAGAGGCAGGTGGGCTAGATAATGGTGTTCCTGGTTATCGCAGTGAGCATCCGATTTATTATGCTGCTTTTATGATTGATCCAGATGGGAACAATATAGAGGTGGTTTGCCATAAAGAATAAAAAAGAAAAGGAAAAATAATGACAAAACGTGTAACGATTATTGATGTAAAAGACTATGTTGGACAGGAAGTGACGATTGGCGCTTGGGTTGCCAACAAATCAGGAAAAGGAAAAATCGCCTTCTTGCAATTGCGTGATGGAACAGCTTTCTTTCAAGGTGTAGCCTTTAAACCAAACTTTGTAGAAAAATTTGGTGAAGAAGTGGGACTTGAGAAGTTTGATGTTATCAAACGCTTGAGCCAAGAAACATCTGTTTATGTGACAGGTATTGTCAAAGAAGACGAACGTTCTAAGTTTGGTTATGAGTTGGATATCACAGACATCGAAGTGATTGGTGAATCTCAAGACTACCCAATCACACCAAAAGAACACGGAACAGACTTCTTGATGGACAACCGTCACTTGTGGCTCCGCTCTCGTAAGCAAGTAGCGGTGATGCAAATCCGTAACGCTATCATCTATGCGACTTATGAGTTCTTTGACAAGAACGGTTTCATGAAGTTTGATAGCCCAATCCTTTCAGGAAACGCTGCGGAAGATTCAACAGAACTCTTTGAAACAGACTACTTCGGAACGCCAGCCTACTTGAGCCAATCAGGTCAGCTTTACCTAGAAGCAGGTGCTATGGCTCTTGGTCGTGTATTTGACTTTGGTCCCGTATTCCGTGCTGAAAAATCAAAAACACGCCGTCACTTGACTGAGTTTTGGATGATGGACGCAGAGTACTCATACTTGACACATGATGAGTCGCTTGACTTGCAAGAAGCTTATGTAAAAGCTCTTCTTCAAGGTGTTCTTGACCGTGCTCCTCAAGCCTTGGAAACCTTGGAACGTGATACAGAACTCTTGAAACGATACATTGCAGAGCCATTCAAACGTATCACTTACGATCAAGCTATTGACCTCTTGCAAGAGCATGAAAATGATGAAGATGCTGACTACGAACATCTTGAGCATGGTGATGACTTTGGTTCACCACACGAAACGTGGATCTCAAACCACTTTGGTGTGCCAACTTTTGTCATGAACTATCCAGCAGCCATCAAGGCCTTCTACATGAAACCAGTTCCTGGGAATCCAGAGCGCGTGCTTTGTGCAGACTTGCTTGCTCCAGAAGGCTATGGAGAAATTATCGGTGGATCTATGCGTGAGGAAGACTACGATGCCCTTGTCGCAAAAATGGACGAACTTGGCATGGATCGTACTGAGTATGAATTCTACCTTGACCTTCGTAAATACGGTACAGTTCCTCACGGAGGATTTGGTATCGGTATCGAGCGTATGGTAACTTTCGCAGCAGGAACAAAACACATCCGTGAAGCTATTCCATTCCCACGTATGTTGCACCGTATCAAACCGTAAAAATAAAATAAAAAAAAGAGGATAGACAAAACTCCTTGAAATTATAAAAATGCATAGTATCAGGTATTTGAAAACTTTGATATTATGTGTTTTTTTGAGAAGAGTCTGGGACAAAAGTCTAACCTTAGATATAAAAAGCGAACAAAACGAGTTATCTGACACTCAGAATTCTGTCTTGTTCGCTTTTTTGTCTAATCAATCGATTTTAAGATTTATAATAAAGAATTCCTAAAATCAAAATCTTTTTGTCCCAGCCTCCTTTCAATTGATTTTTTTAACCAGTTTCAGTTACAATTCTATAATGTTACGATGTTTCAAACAAAGTATTTGAGATTTTATTTTTAAACTGATATACTAACAATTCAGTACTTAGTCTCAAAATAGTGTCTAATCAACTCTCTACTAACTTATAGTAATTTAGTCTTTATTTGTATGTGCAGATATATGTATAGAATAAGTGCGACGTCTCGAAAATAGAGGTGACTGTCCGTTTCCTCTTTAGGCAATCCACAGGATATATCTATCTAACGTTTGCACTTTTTATGCGACACTAGAAAGGTCTACAATTTTAACTGAATGGCTATTAGTATGAGATAGAAAGATTGGTTGGGAGTTAGGTATATAAAAAAATAATTTTATAAAAGGAGGTTGTGACTCTAAATGAAGGGGAAACAACAAGATTTTCGAACGGAAAAGTACATTCGTTACGGTATTCGTAAGTATAGTTTCGGTGCAGCATCAGTAGCTATTGCAGCTGGATTGATGTTTCTTGGTAACGGCGCGGTATCAGCGACAGAGGTACAAGGTACGGAAACTACAGTAGCAGCAACTTCAGCTAAAAAAGATAATCAGAATACTGCAGAAGTAAAACCAGAAACTGAAAAAACTGCAGAAGCAAAACCTGAAGTGAAAGCAGAAGAGGCTAAAAAAGTCAACAAGGCAATACTGGAAGCAAGTATCGCGACTTTAGAATCTAAACTTGCAACTGCAAAATATGCGGATGCTACAATAGTAAATTCAGCTAAGGAAGTATTGGCAACAGCTAAAGCAGCTCTTGCTAAGGCAGAGGCTAGCCAAGCCGATGTAGATGCACAAGCAGCAACTGTATCAGCATTAAGTACTGTAGTTACTGAGTCAAATACTGCTGGTTTCGATAAGAAAGAAGCAGCTGAAAAAGAAGCAGCAAAAGCTGAAGCAGAAAAAACTGCAACTCCAGTTGAAAAAGCTCTTTCAGTAGCTACAACAACTCTGACGCAAGTATCGTCAGAAGCTGAAGTAACTAACAAATTGGCTGAAACTGAACTTGCTAAGGCAGATGTCAAAGAAGAAAACAAGGCAGCAGTTACTGCAGCAGTCGCTAAAAACCAAGCAGTTCTTACTGAAACTAAGGCTCTTCTTGCTGATAAGAGTGTTACAAAAGAGCAAGTAGATGCTCAATTGGAACGCCTTAACGAATCAATTCTTGCAGTTTATAATGAATTGAAAAACGCAGGAATCGGCCGTGATGGTAGATACGGAGTTGCTCTTTCAGCTAATGAAGGCTATACAGCTAACTCTACAGCTTTAAGAAAAGAAAATGGCGAGTTTGATGGTTCGACTGGTAAATCTTACAAAGTACTAGACGGTAACGACAAATATAAAATTTATGTTCATGGATATCAATCAGACAATACAGATGTGCCTGCGGCTAATAGTGGACAAGCAGGGATAAGTGGTCGTACTGATATTCCTTTATCAAAAACAGAAGCTCAGAAACTTGGTCGTGAAGCTGCTCTATGGAAAGGGAAACTTCGTGCTACAGGAAAAACTAATGGGAATACAATATGGGGTGCGGGTGGATCTTATGAATATTTAGCGACAGAAATTTATGGATACACATATGAACAAGGCAATCACTACGTGTATATTACTGATGCTAAAAAACGTTTTACTTTATCACCAGAAGCAGAAGCTGCGGGATATAAAATTAAAGATATCCAACTAAGTAACTTAGTTCCTGGTACAGGATATAATGAAAAAACAGATACTGTAGAAGGATACGTAGCATCTACTCTTCAAAACGGTGTATATGACATGCGCTATATTGTAACTGTAGAGAAAGATGGAGCTACTCAAGAAGTTACTTTCCGTGACTTAACAGCTGGATGGATTGGATGGCAAGACTCAACAGCTCCATTAATTAAAGGTACATCTACAATGGTCACAATCGGAGATGAAGTGAACCATAATATTAAATATGTTGATAACGATGGAATGAGTCGTGATGAAAGAACTGGTTATGTATACAGAAGTAATGGAGAAAAAGTTGTTGCCGGTTCAAAAACGGCTCCTGGAGGCACGAATGGAGCAACCTTTACTGCAGTTGATGGATCTAAAGTAAATACCCAGAACGGACCACAAACTGTTACAGCCCACACAGCCTTAAATGGTAATTTTACGGGAAGTAAAACTTCGATAAATGATGTTGTACCAGGATTAAATTATGATCCAAAAACTGGAGATATTACAGGAACAGCGTCAGAAGCTGGAATTTATACAGCAAATGTTTACGCCAAAGACTATAATAATACAACCAATGCGAAAAATCAGGATTGGAATATGTATGGTCAAGAAGCTCATGAAAATATTACGATTGCAGTAGCTCCAAAAATTACTGTATCTAATGTTGAAGCGTATGCAACAAAAGTTCCAGTATCTGTTTCTAACGGTGCTAATAAAGCAGAAATCACAATGCCAGATGGAACAGTTACAAAATTAGTTGTAAAAGACGGTAAATGGACTGTAGCTGCAGGAACTACTAATACAGCTGTAAAAGAAGGAGATCAACTTGGAGATGCTTCGGCAACAGCAGCGTCTAAAATTAATATTCCTGTTACTTCAGACTCTACACAATATGTTGGAGTAGATAGTATTGTAGCGAAAGCAACAACTGATAAAGTTCGTGCAGACTTACAACGTGAAGTTGTGAAAGTGAAAGATGCAAATAATAAAGAATATACAGCTACATTTAATAGTGCAACTGGTAAATATACGCTTCCAAATGAAGACGCATATGTCTTAAAAGACAATGGAGATGGAACTACAACATTAACAGAACGTCGTGTTTATACAGATGCAAAAGCAGATGGTAGTGTTGACTATATTGTATACGAATTCACTCGTACATGGAATGCAACATCTTCAGCAGCTACTTTAACAGAAAAAGTTGCAGAAATTCGTAAGAATGGTGAAGTAACAGCCGTAGGAGATGTAACTCGTACAGTTACTGCATTACCAAAAGCGCAAACAGCTGATACAAAAGGAGTTACGGTTACTGTAACTTATGATTCAGCAACAAATACATGGACTGCTTCTGATGGGTCTACAGTTACTGCTGAAAAATCAAATGCTGGATGGAAGATTTCTACAGATTCAGGATTTAAAGGATATGTAGCTTTCCGTGAAGCAACAGGAACAGACGTAGCTTCTATTCAAAATGATAAACCAACTGGAACTTCAACAAGTTATTCAGATACTCAAGGGAATTCTGTAGACTTATTGAAATCACCAAAAGCAAATGTAGCATTTGAAGATAAAATTGACGATGAGTCAGATGATGCTCAATCTGAGACAATTAAAACTAAATTAACAGTAACTTCACCAAGTGGAGCTAAAAAAGAATTTAATTTAGCAGAAGCAGAAGAAAAAGCATATATTCAAGCACAACGTACTGCAGCAGAAAAAACAAAAGCAGCAGCAGAAGCGATTGCGAACGCTCAAGGAGCAAATAATGAATTAGCGAAAATTCAAGAATTAGTAGACCGTCAAGATAGAATTGTAGAAGATGCTCAAAAAGCTTTAGACGATTTAAATCTTCGTACAATTTCACCAACAGCGAGAGATTTAGCTGAGAAGAAATTAAATGCGGCAAAAGAACAACAAGCATCACTAAAAGCAGAATTAGATAAAGCGGCAGCAGCATTACCTGATGTAGAAGCAAAAGTGAAATCAGCTCGTGATGAAGCTCTTGCAGCTGAAAAAGCTGTAGAAACAGCTCGTGAAGCATTGAAAACAGCAGCTGAGAAAAACTTAGCAAACCCAGAAATCGCAGCATATACATTAGGTGAATATGGAAGTTATAAAGTAACAGTAAGATCTGTTGACTCAAATGGTGTTGTAACAACTCCAACAGTAGGAAAAACAGATTCAGGAGAAGTTACAGAAGATGCAGTTGCAGAAACAACTTACTACATTGTAGTTTCTAAACCTGAAAAATCTGCTGGAGCAGAAGGACAAAAACAAACTGATTCAATGGAAACAGGATTCAAGACTGGTTTACCAAATAATGCAGAAGTATCTGACTACAAACTAGTTGACCCATTATCTGGTAAAAAAGTAAGTTCTGTAACTACTGATGAAGGTACTTATGAAATTGATGAAAACACAGGTAAAGTGAACTTCACACCAGCTCCAGGATTTATCGGTACAGCTAAACCATTAACAGTTTCAGCTAATGTAACGTTAACAGGAGATGATGGAAATCCAGTGGTAGTAGAATCTACAACGACTTATACACCAACAGTATATGGTGTTAAACCAAAAGATGATGAAACAACTGGAAAACAAGGTCAAGTTCAAACTTCAATTCCAGGAAGCGAACGATTCTCAGCATTAAATACAGGAACTAATACTCCAGATAATACAAACGTAGACTGGACAACAGCTAAGTACTCATTAGAAGGTGCTAATGAAGAAGGTAAGGTTGTAGTTGAAGGAGAAGGAACATACGCTATTGACCCAGCAAAAGGTACAGTAACATTCACACCAGAACCAAGCTTCAAAGGACAAGCGAAAGGCGTAGAAGTAAAAGTATCTGTAACAGCAACTGATTCAGAAGGAAACAAAGTTGAAGTTACATCTAGTGGAGATTACACACCAGAAGTTGAAGCTGTAGAACCAACTGCAGAACCTAAGAAAACAAGTGGAAAACAAGGACAACCTCAAACACAAGATACGACTACAATGTTTAAAGAAGGAGATACTACAGCTCCTATCGAAAAATCTACGATTAAATTAGTAGATCCAACAGGTGCAGAAGTAACGACTCTTCCAGCTACAAAAGATGGAAAAACAGTTGGTACTTACACAATCGACCCAACTACAGGAGTGATTACATTCCAACCGAATAAAGACTTCACTGGAACACCAGAACCAGCGAAAGTAGTAGCGGCAGATAAAAATGGAACAAAAGTTGAAACAACTTATACTCCAACGGTTACTCCAGTAGAACCAGAAGGTCAAGATAAAACAACAACTGGATACCAAGGTAAACCACAAACAGGAACGGTAACATTTACTGAGGGAGATCCTGAATTCCCAATCGATAATAAAGTACCTGCAACATTTGAAGATGGAACAACTAGAAAAGAAGTTCCAGGAGAAGGGGTATACACAGTAGCAGAAGACGGAACAGTAACATTTGTACCTGAAAATCAATTTACAGGAACAGCTAAAGGTGTAACTGTAAAACGTGTAGATACAAATGGAACTCCAGCTACAGCGAAATATACACCAATTGTTATACCGGTAGTACCAGAAGGATTTGACAATGTTACAACAGGAGTTCAAGGTGAAACTCAAAACGGTAAACCATACTTCAAACCTGGACGTGAAGATACGCCAATTGATGAAAATGTACCACCGAAATTAATCGATCCAATAACTGGACAACCGTCAACAACAAATGAAATACCAGCAAAAGATCCAGAAGGAAATGTAATCGGTAAATATGCTTTAAATCCGGCTACAGGGGTAGTAACATTCACACCAGAAAATAAATCTTATGTAGGACCAGTTCAACCAGTAACGGTTCAACGTCAAGATACGAATGGAACAACAGTACCTGCGGAATATACTCCAGTAATCGTAGGGGTTAAACCAACGGCTAAACCAGCTGATTCAACAGATGTACAAGGGGTAGAACAATCGAAAGAAGTAACATTTACAGCAGGTAAGGCGGATGTAAATGGAACAGAAAAATCAGTAGCAATTGATCCTGCTTCATTCAAACTATTAGGTGAAGATGGACAACCAGCAGACTCAGTACCAGCTAAAAATCCAGCAGGAGATGTTGTCGGTACTTACACACTAAAAGTGGTAAGTGGAAAAGCAACGGCGGTATTTACACCAACGGATAAAACTTATGTAGGAACGGTTCAACCAGTAACGATTCAAGCGGCAGATACAAACGGAACAACAGTAAAAACTACGTATACTCCAAATATCACGCCAATTAAACCAACGGCAACACCAGTTAAAACAACGGATGTACAAGGGAAAGCTCAATTTGGAACTCCAACATTTACAGCAGGAGATTCAAGAGTACCGATTGTTGAAACTTCAACGAAATTAATCGATCCAGAAACAGGAAACCCGGTAGACTCAGTGACTGTTGAAGGAGAGGGAACATATACAATCGAACCAAATGGAAGTATTAAATTCCAACCAGAACCACAATTCACTGGAAAAGCAACAGGTATTGATGTTCAACGCTTAGATGAAAATGGTACACCTGCTAAAGCTACGTACACACCAACAGTAACTCCAGTAAAACCAACAGGAGAAGACGTTACATCAGAAGATGTACAAGGTGCTGAACAAAATGGAACACCAAAATTCACACCAGGAAATCCTGATGTTGCAATTACAATTACTGATGAGCAACCAGCGAAATTAATCGATCCAGAAACAGGGAAGCCAACTGATAAAAACAAAGTAGTGATTCCTGGTGAAGGAACATACACGATCGATCCTAAATCTGGGGAGGTAAAATTCCAACCAGAACCACAATTTACAGGTCAAGCAACAGGGGTAACTGTTCAAGTGAAAGATGCGAACGGAACACCTGTAGAAGCAAGCTACACACCTAAAGTTAAAGGTGTAACTCCAACAGCAACACCAGCTAAATCTAAAGATATTCAAGGTAAACCACAAACAGGATTACCAGAATTCAAAGGTGGAACAGTAACGGTTAATGGTGTACCAAAAACTGTTGAGATTGATGAAACAAAAGCACCTAAACTAATTGATCCAGAAATAGGAGAACCAACTGATGAACCAGTAGTAATTCCTGGAGAAGGAACATACACAATCGAAGATGGTAAAGTTAAATTCCAACCAGAACCACAATTTACTGGAAAAGGAGAAGGTGTAGAAGTTCAACGTGTAGATAAGAATGGAACGCCAGTAACAGCTAAGTATACTCCAAAAGTAGTGCCAGTAACGCCAACAGGAGAAGATAAGACATCTACTGGACCTAAAGGTAAACCACAAACAGGAACACCAGAATTCAAAGGTGGATCAGTGAACATCAATGGAAAAGAAGAAACTGTTGAAATCGATACGAATGTACCTGCAAAATTAGTTGATCCTAAGACAGGAGATCCAGTTGATTCAGTAACAGTTGATGGAGAAGGAATATATACAATCGATGCGACTGGTAAAGTGACATTCACGCCAGAATCAGAATTCTTAGGAACAGCAACAGGTGTAACAGTTCAACGTCAAGATAAAAACGGAACACCTGTAACAGCGACGTACACACCAACAGTAACTCCAGTAACGAAGACTGTAGACAAAACATCAGAAGGTGCTAAGAATACTCCACAATCTAACACTCCAGAATTCACAGGAGATGTTGACTTAGATGTACCACCAACATTTGATGATGGAACAACTATAAGAGTAGTAGAAGGAGAAGGAACATATACAATCGATGCGACAGGTAAAGTAACATTCACACCAGAACCAGAATTTACAGGTACTGCAGATGGAATTACGGTCGTTAGAAAAGATAAATTAGGTAAAACTATCTCTGCTCAATACACACCAACAGTACGTCCGGATACTGAGTTTGTAGACGAAAATGGAAATCCAATTAAAGGATATCCAAGTGAAGATGGAACAACACCGAAGAAAGATATTCCTGAGTATCGTTATGTAGAAACAGTAACAGACGAGCATGGAAACACAAGACATATCTATAAACAAGTTGTAACATTCTTCAAAGATAAAGAAGGAAATGAAATTCCAAATTATCCTGTAGAAAAAGGAACAACACCGAAGAAAGATAATGTTCCAGAATACAGATTCGTAGAAACGAAGAAACTTCCAAATGGAGATACAGAACATATCTACGAAAAAGTAACTACATTCTTTAAAGATAAAGATGGTAAGGAACTTCCAAATACACCTTCTGAAAAAGGTATTGTTGGGAAGAAAGATGTACCAGGTTATAAATTCCTAGAGACTAAGAAACTTCCAAACGGAGATATCGAACACGTATATGAAAAGGTTGTAACGCCAACACCTACTCCAACTCCATTTAAATACAAAGTCATCACAACTTATGTAGATGAAAACGGAGAATTAATCATTCCGGATGAAAATGGTTTACATCCAGGTAAAGAATTAAAAGGATATGAAATCGTTCGTACTGAAAAAGATGAGAATGGAAATGTCCGTAATATTTACCGTAAAGTGACAACACCAGAAACATCTATCATCACAACTTTTGTGGATGAAAATGGTAACCCAATTCTTCCAAATGAAAATGGCGAAGTTCCAGCTAAGGATATCCCAGGATATGAATTAGTCAGAACAGAAAAAGATGCGAACGGTAATGTCCGTCATGTTTATCATAAGATTCAAGAAACAATACAAGAGCAACCAGTGCAACAAATATCAGAAAAAGAAGCTGAGGCTAAACAAGAGTTGCCTAACACAGGTACAGAAGCTAATGCTAGCCTAGCAGTACTTGGACTTCTTGGAGCCCTAAGTGGATTTGGACTTCTTGCTCGCAAGAAAAAAGAAGACTAAAAACTCATAGTTTTTGAGAAGATGATTCGTCATCTTCTTTTTTGCTCTTTGTCAACTATAGTGGTTTTTTATTTAATTAAGTTAGAGAGACGGATTTCATTTCTCATTTTTCTAGTATTAAATGAAATATAAATTTTAGATTTAAAACTTTTTTGATAAAAACCGAAATCTGTAAATTTGTTTAGTATAATAATGGACATTTTAAATTTAAAAATGCTATAATGTGAGTTAGGGATCGCTTACCTATATAAAGCCATAAAATTGTGTAACTTCGGCTTAGAATGGAGGAATTTTCAAACTGCTAGGAATCGATTTCACAGTTAACATATAAATAAAAAAGGAGAAACCATGTATTCAAGAATGGAAAAAAATCACGGACAAAAAGTCCAGCGCTTTTCAATCCGTAAGTATAGTTTTGGTGCGGCATCAGTAGCTGTTGCAGCTTACATGATGTTTGGTGGGGCAGCAACTGTTCAGGCGGATGCTCAAGTTACACCAAAGACGGCATCTGATTCACAAACAGTCCCAGATGCAAGTAATCAAGCAGATTCAACCATGCCTCTAGCTTCGACTGGAACTGCTACACCAACAGCTGAGCAACCATCAACACCAGCGCCTGCAGCAACGCAACCAACAGCACCGACTGAAACACCAAAAGCCGGAGAAGCTCTAGCACCAGCTTCAAAGGCTGACACAAGCAAATTGGAAGCAGCTATTGCTCGTATGGAAGCAGCTCTTGAGAAAGCTGGTTTAACTGAAAAGACTGCCTCAGCCATTGAAGCAGCAAAAGCAGAACTTGCTAAGGCTCAAGCCCTTCTTTCAAACGACAAAGCGACACAAAAAGAAGTTGATTTTTCAACAAGTTCATTGAAAAACAGAGCTTTTGTTCTTGAAAGTATGCCAAAAGCAACTGCAGACAAGAAGGAAGAAAAAGAAAACAAAAACCAAGATTCACGTAATGGCCAAGCTATCCCTGGTCAAGGTGAAAGTGGATTCAGAGATGCTGCCGCTGCAACAGGATATAAAAATGATATTAATACTGTAAATACTGAATTAAAAGCTGCAATCGATAAAGTAAAAGTAGAAATTACAAAAGAAGAAGCTTTAGGTGAAGGTAAAACAAACAAAGAAAAACTAGATGTTTTACGTGCTATTGTAGCAAAAGCTGAAGAAGAAAAAACAAAAGCTACAACAGCTGCAGCAAAAACTGATGCTACTGAACAAGAACTTCAAGCAGCACTAACAGAAGCAAAACAAGAAAAAGATAGACTGAATTACTATCTAAATAATGCCGAAAACTGGGGAGCTCCAATTAATAATAACAGAGCTGGTTATGGTAATAACCCAGCAAACGGTGTTTTTGAAAGCATGAGTAACGGATTTGGTGCAGTTAATTTCTCAGGTCCTGCAGTAGAATCAAAAAGTAAAACGATTGAAGATCAAGTAAATAATCTTCAAAGTGAAAAACATTACGGTAAAGTAACTTACAATTGGAAGACTAAAAAAATCACTGCAGCAGAAGCTGAAGCAGGTGCATTAAACGGTTGGAAAATTGGCGGAGCAAAAGACTATGTAAATGCTGTTAAACCAGAAGCACCAACAGATTATACTGTTGCTGGTGAGAGAACAGAAGCTCCAAAACCAGCGAAAGCTTACGATGACAATGGGAAACATGATGCTTCAACTGCTACTCAAAACCAACCAACAGCAGATGGTAAGTTCTTAGGTGGTGCTATTACTCTAGATGGAATGAAAAACGATGCTAGAGGAAATGTTAAAGATAGAGATTACTATCTTGAATTAGGAAGTAAAGGTGTTACTTTATCTAAAGAATATGACGTAAACCCTAATTCTGAATTATTCTTCAATATGGTTTACAATGGAGCATATGGTAAAGCTGCTTTATCTAGTGAAGGTGAAGAAGTAAGTGTAGAAATTACAGATGCATACACAGGTAAGAAAATTGCTTCTATTCCAATGAGAGATGGAAGCACTCCAACGGAAGCTACAGGAAGACCAGCAGGTTCAAATCAAGGAACACCATCTGATAGTTGGAATAATATTGCAAGAATTTATCATGTTCCAGAAGGAACAAGTAAAGTTAAAGTTACAATCAAAGCAAAAGATGATGGTAATTTTAAAGATGTTCAAGATGGATTCATTATCGGTGGTGTAGGTCTTGCTACTGGTCCGGGTATGCAATTAACTACAAACGTTACTAGTGAAGGTAAGAGTGGAGAGTACGGATTCACAAAAGATAAATTATATAAACGTTCTCAAGAAGGTAAATTAAACCTTGAATTGAAAAACGTTGGTGGTGTTGAAAATACTTTCCCTTACGGTGGTACATTTAACATTAAAGTACAAGTTCCAAAAGGTGTTAAATTAGGCACAGTTTCCACTACAAACTACAAAAAATTAGACTTATCTAAAGCAAAAGGTGAATCTATTTGGACGGATCAAGGATACTTAACAAATGTTCGTTATGATGAAGCGACTAATACATTAAGTATGGATGTAAATGCAGTTCAATATGGTAAAAACAATCTAAAAGCTGCAGGAGAAACATCAAAAAAATTCTCAATTCCATTTACAACTGAAGATGATTATGTAGGAGATGCTACATTTAAAGTTACAGGAACAGGTGGAATGGGTACTCAAGATGCTGAAGGAAATAGAATTTACCCATGGTTATGGACTGGAGATAAAGGACCTTACGCTTATGATGGAAACTATAAAGCTAATGGGTTAAGATGGACTGATAATCCAGATTACTACTATAATAGAACAATCTATATTGATGCTCGTAAACCTAAATCAGCTACAGTTGAAGAAGTTCACACAGATAGTATTGTAGGGGATTCAGATGCAAAAAATCAAGAAAAATACTTATTAGTAAATACAGGGGACGCACCAGGTTCATTAACTCCGTCAGATGACGAAATTAAAGCTAATCTTAAAAAAGTAGCTGATAATAATGGAGTTACTCTATCAGATGAAGAAACAGCTAAAAGAATAGCTGAAATTAAAAAAGCTTTACAAATTGAAAATGAAATTGGTAAGAAAATCAAAATCACATTACCAAATAATGACATTATCGAATTAGAGAAAAAAGATGATGGTTGGTATCAAGGAGATACTAAAGTAGAAACAACTCCTGAAGGTAAACTGAAAGTAAGTCTTAAAGATGTTAGTCTTCATACACATGAAGGTAATGAGAAGATTGCTGCAACTTCAGTTTCACCAGTAGGAAACGTTTCTGAACCAAGTTATGCAAACATTGTCAATGAAGCTCCAAAAGTAGAAGCTAAGAAAGATATTTATGTTTATAAAACAGATGCTGCAAATAAATGGAATGCTGATAAAGTTGTTGAAGTAGCAAAACCAACAGCAACTGACTTAGAAGATGATCGTGATGGAGATGATACTACTAAACCGACGATTGCTGTAAGTAATGACGGCGGATTAGATACAACTACAGTTGGAGATTACACTGTAAAAGTACAATCAACGGATAGTGAAGGTAAGAAATCTACTGAAGCAGAAGTAACTGTTCACGTATTAGACTTAATTACAGTAGATCCAACAGTAACAACTGATCCAACAAATCCAAGCACAACAGCTCCAGTATCTCCAAAAACTGCAGATACACCTGTAAAAGATGGAGATGAAAATCTTGGTAAATATCCAGCAGGATTAACACGTGAAGATTTAGTTAAAGAAGTAACACGTACAATCAAGTATCTAAAAGAAGAAGATGCAAACAAAGATGATGCAACTCCTTTATATGCTGAAAAAGTACAAAAAGTAACTTATAAACGTACAGCAACTGTAAACCCACAAACAGGAGATGTAACATACTCTGATTGGCAAGTTTACAATGAAGCTGATAAATTAACAGATGCGACAGTTGATGGAACAAAAGGTAAATTCAATTCTGTTGATTCACCAGTTGTAGAAAATTACTTATTAGTAAATGCTACAGATAAAACGGTAGCTGCAGAAGATGCACCAGTTCCTGGAGAAAATGGTACAGTAAATCCTGTAGTGAAGAAAGTTCTTTACAAAGAAATTGGTTCATTTACATTAACTTATCCAGAAGGTAAAAAACCAACGAATGCACCAGAGAAAATTAACTATCCAAATGATAAACAAGATCCAACTAAACCTGGTGACTTTAGTAATATAACAATCCCTCATGTTGATGGATTTGTTCCAAGTTATAATGGTACTCCATTAACACCGGTAGATCCAAAAGATCCTACAAAAGGATATAAAGTACCAGAAAACTTTGACCCAACTGATAAATTCGGTAAAACTCCAATTCAATATGCACCTGGAATTCAAAAAGCTACAGTGAAATTTGTTTCTGTAGATAAAGATGGTAAAGAAACACCATTAGATGAGAAATTCAATATTAATGATCTTTCAGGTAAAGCAGGAACAAAAATTCCAGAAGACAAAATTCAAGCTCGTCTTGATGTGTTAAGATCAATGGGTTATGAAGTGAATGATAATCCGTTTGCTAAACCTGATGCTGAAAAACCAACATTTGATACAACTTCAGATACTGACACTAAAATTAGTCAAAACTTTGTTGTTAAGTTAACTCCAAAAGTTTCAAAACCAACTCCTGTTTATGTTGTAGAAGGTGATAAGCCGACAGCAGAAAAACTTAAAGATGCGGTTGCTACAAAAGGAAATGACAAAACTGTAGATGAAACTAAGATTCCTGAAACAAAAGGAAAAGTTGGAGATGATACATTAACTGTACCAGTAACAGTAACATATGGTTCAGGTGATAATAAACGTGAAGAAACTGTTAATGTACCAGTGAAAGTTGTTAAGGGATACCCACAATTAGTAGCAGTAAGTGAAGCTAAAAAACAACCTTCACCAGAAGATAATATTGATACTTCAGACTATCCAGATGATGCAACATATGAATACAAAGAAGAAGTAGATACAACTGCACCTGGAGATAATAAAGTAACAGTAGTTGTTAAACAAGGGGATAAAGTACTAGTAGAAGTACCCGCAACAGTACGTGTAGTAGATAGTAAACCACAATTTGTTGTTGCAGATCCTAAGAAACCACAACCTGATGTTAAATCAAGCATTACTCCAGATGAATATCCAAAAGGAACTACATTTAAATATGAAACTCCAGTAGACACAACAACTTCAGGTGAAAAAGATGTTGTAGTTGTAGCTGAACTTAATGGAGAAACAATCGTTAAAGTACCAGCTAAAGTAATGGTAGTAGATCCTAAGACACAATATGTATTCGAAAAAGATCCAAGTAAAGATATTAATCCAGAGAAGAGTATTGATCCTGAACAATATCCAGAAGGAACTAAATTTGAATATAAAGAACCAGTTGATACAACAACCCCAGGAGATAAGAAAGTAACAGTAGTAGCTAAAGATGGTGAAGACAAACTTGTAGAAGTACCTGCAGTCGTTAAAGTATTACCATTAGTGAAACCTGAAGGATTAACAGTTCTTAAAGGAAGCGAAAAATTAGAAGATGCAGTTAAAGCAAAAGCTGAAGAAGTTGTAGCAGCATTACCAAAAGATAAACTTCCTGAAGGTGTAACTGTAAAAGTTAAAGAAGTGAAAGCAGGAACTACACCAACAACAGCTGAAGTAACTGAAACAGGAAAACCAAAACCTGCGACAGTTGTTGTTGAATATACTGATGATAAAGGAAATGTTATTGGAACGAAAGAAGTAGAAGTTCCTGTAACAGTAGTTGGATCAACTCCAAAATCAGTAGTTGTGTTTGAAGGAACAACGCCTGAAAAAGATAAAGTTAAAGAATCTGTAACACCAGGACAAGGTGGAACAGTTGGAGAACCAACAACATTACCAGAAACAGCTGGAAAAGCTGGAGCTACAGATGTAACAGTAGAAGTCCCAGTAACTTATCCAGGAATGAAAGAACCTGAGAAAGTTAAAGTACCAGTTACAGTATTACCAGTAGCAAAAGCGGACGTAACAGTAGTTAAAGGAACAAGTACAAAAGATCTTAAAGACTTAGCTAAAGCAAAAGCTGAAGAAGCAGTGAAAGCAACTGATTTCGTATCTAAACTACCACAAGGTGCTACAGTAACTGTAGGTGATGTAACAAAAGCTATCGAAGACAAAGTAACAGCTAATAAAGGAACTGGAGTAACAACAGTAGAAGTCCCAGTAACATACACAGTTGATGGAAAAGACTACACAACTACAATCCCTGTAACAGTAAATGTGAAAGGTTCAGATATTAAACCAGTCTACGTTGTAGAAGGTGACAAACCAACAGCTGACGATGTAAACAAAGCAATCACTCCAGGCGAAGGTGGTACAGTAGGAAAACCTACAACATTACCAGAAACAACTGGAAAGGTTGGTTCTACAGACGTGACAGTAGATGTGCCTGTAACATACGACAATGGAAAAATAACTGAAAAAGTAACAGTCCCAGTTACAGTATTGCCAAAAGTTTCTCCAGAAGGTGTAGTAGTACCTAAAGATACTGAAAAAGGAACACTTGAAAAAGCTGTTGCTGATAAAGTAAAAGAAACAGCTAAAAATGTTAAAGAATTACCAGAAGGTGTAACAGTAACAGTTAAAGAAACACCACTAACAACTCCAGGAACAGAAACACCAGGAGAAAAAGACTCAGTAACAGTAACAGTTGAGTATAAAGACAAAGGTGGAAACGTTATAGCTACTAAAGAAGTTAAAGTACCAGTAACAGTAACACCAAAAGTGACTCCAGTGGTAGTAAAAGTAGGAACTCCAGTCACAGCAGAAGATGTTAAGAAACGTGTTGATCTACCAAAAGATTGGGAAATTACAAATGTTGGAGAAATTCCAGCAACAACAACACCAGGAGCAAAACCAACTGTACCAGTAGAAGTGAAATTACCAAATGGAAAAACAGTTACAGTAAAAGTACCAGTAATCGTAACACCAAAAGTAACTCCAATCGTAGTAGAAGTTGGAACTCCGATTACTAAAGATGATGTTAAGAAACATATCGAACTTCCTAAAGAAGAAGGATGGGAAATCATCGAAGAGAACTGGGTAATTCCAACAACAGAAACCCCAGGAGTAAAAACTGCGGTTAAAGTGAAGGTTAAATTACCAACTGGAGAAATTATTGAATTAGAAGTACCAGTAACAGTAACTCCAAAACGTGGTTCTGAGTCACAACCAAACAATGGTGGTGGAAATGGAGGTAATGAATACAGACCAACACCAACACCACAGACTCCACAAAATGTTCCGTCAAGACCAACTGCTCCTGATCAACCTGTAACTCCTACCGAACCAGGACAGCCAGCAGCACCAAATCAAACTCAACCAGCGGCACCAGCTCAAGCAGATGCAACAGTAGCAACTGACACAGCTGCTAAACCAGCAACACCTAAATATGTTGAAGGTCAAAAAGAATTGCCTAACACAGGTACAGAAGCTAACGCTAGCCTCGCAGCGCTTGGACTTCTTGGAGCCCTAGGTGGATTTGGACTTCTTTCTCGCAAGAAAAAAGAAGACTAAAAACTCATAGTTTTTAAGAAGATGATTCGTCATCTTCTTTTTTTATTTCGGTGTTTTTACTTGCGTAAAAAAAGGTTTTTTAGTATAATAGTTTATTGTGAGCGAACCTCACTTACCCCTTGCAAAGTCTTGGGGTCATTAGACCAAAAGGAGGAACATATCAATGGCTAAATACGAAATTCTTTATATCATTCGTCCAAACATTGAAGAAGAAGCTAAAAACGCTTTGGTAGCACGTTTCGATTCTATTTTGACTGACAACGGTGCAACTGTTGTTGAATCAAAAGATTGGGAAAAACGTCGTCTTGCATACGAAATCCAAGATTTCCGTGAAGGACTTTACCACATCGTTAACGTTGAAGCAAACGACGACGCAGCTCTTAAAGAGTTTGACCGTCTTTCAAAAATCAACGCTGACATTCTTCGTCACATGATCGTCAAAACTGACGCGTAAGAAGGTAAACTATGATTAACAATGTTGTACTTGTAGGGCGTATGACACGTGACGCTGAGTTGCGTTATACCCCATCAAATGTAGCAGTTGCGACTTTTACTCTTGCAGTAAACCGTACATTTAAGAGTCAAAATGGCGAACGTGAGGCTGATTTTATCAATGTCGTTATGTGGCGCCAACAGGCTGAAAACCTTGCTAACTGGGCTAAAAAAGGCTCACTTATTGGGGTGACAGGTCGTATCCAGACTCGTAGTTACGATAACCAGCAAGGACAACGTGTCTACGTGACAGAGGTCGTGGCTGAGAATTTCCAAATGTTGGAAAGCCGTAGTGTGCGTGAGGGTCATACAGGTGGAGCTTACTCTGCACCAACTGCAAACTATTCAGCACCTACAAATTCAGTACCAGACTTTTCACGTGATGAAAATCCATTTGGAGCAACAAATCCATTGGATATTTCAGATGATGATTTACCATTCTAATGGACAACTAAAATTATAAAGGAGAAAAAACATGGCTCAACAACGTCGTGGCGGATTCAAACGCCGTAAAAAAGTTGATTACATCGCAGCAAACAAAATTGAATATGTTGATTACAAAGATACTGAGCTTCTTAGCCGTTTCGTTTCAGAACGTGGGAAAATCCTTCCTCGTCGTGTAACAGGAACTTCAGCTAAAAACCAACGTAAAGTAACAACAGCTATCAAACGCGCTCGCGTAATGGCTTTGATGCCTTTCGTAAACGAAGATTAAAGAAAAGACCCCAACGGGTCTTTTTTTCACGAGCCTTGAGAGAGAGCGAGTTTGGGTCCGGGCGGACCTCTTTTTCAGACCCCGACGGGTCTTTTTTTCACGAGATAGTTTTTTTCTGACCTTGGCGTGCTATAATGGTAATAGAAAGAGTAAAGGTGGGTAAGTCAAAGATGAATTGTACGATTAGAAATATGATTAAGTCTGATATTGAATCCTTATCTCATGGATTTATGAATCAAGGTTGGCCTGGTAGAGAGGAAATTTTGGCTAGATATTTTCTGGAACAGGAAAGTGGTGAGAGAGAAGTCTTAGTTGCAGAGATTGATGGTGCTGTAGCGGGCTACGTTACCATTTTGCCCTCTGCTAAACATGGTCCTTTTGCAGAAGTCTATCCAGAATTATCAGATTTTAATGTGTTTGAGCCTTTTCGAAATCAAGGGATTGGGAATCAACTGCTAGAAGAAGCAGAAAAACGAGTCAAGTTTGTTTCGAGTAAGGTCACTCTTGGTGTAGGTTTGCACTTAGGCTATGGCCCTGCCCAGAGATTGTATATCAGACGGGGCTACATTCCAGATGGGACAGGTGTGTGGTATAGAAATAAACCGCTAGAAATGGGTGCAAGTTGTCAAAATGATAATGATTTAGTTTTATACTTATCCAAGGACTTACAATAAAACGGGAAACTTTTTGAAAATAGGGGATTTAGCTACTTTATGGTATAATGGAAAGAGTTAGATTGAAAGAGGTAGTGAGATGGATGCCAAATTAAGATACAAGGCAAAGAAAATCAAGATTGTCTTTTTTGATATTGATGATACATTGCGGAATTCAAAGACAGGTTTTATTCCAGCTTCAATCCCAACTGTTTTTAAGCAATTACGTGAGAAAGGAATTTTGACAGGTATTGCTTCTGGACGAGGGATTTTTGGTGTCGTTCCAGAGATTCGTGATCTCAAGCCTGACTTTTTTGTAACTTTGAATGGGGCTTATATCGAAGATAAAAAAGGTCATGTCATTTATCAGCATCAGATTGAGAAGTCAGATGTTGAGGAGTATATCTCTTGGGCCAAGCAAGAGGGAATTGAGTATGGTTTGGTTGGGAGTCATGATGCCAAGTTGTCGACTCGCACCGATATGATTAGTGAAGCTATCAATCCAATTTACCCCGATTTAGATGTAGATCCTGATTTTCATGAAAAAGAAGATATCTATCAAATGTGGACTTTTGAAGATAAAGGAGATGACTTGCACTTGCCTGACAGTCTCTCTGATAAACTTCGCATGGTTCGTTGGCATCAACATTCGTCTGATATTGTGCCAATTTCAGGCTCCAAAGCGACGGGGGTGGAAAAGGTTGTGGAACACCTTGGCTTGAAACCAGAGAACGTCATGGTTTTTGGAGATGGGCTGAATGACTTGGAACTCTTTGATTATGCTGGAATCAGCGTTGCAATGGGAATTTCTCATGATAACATCAAAGAAAAAGCAGATTATATTACAAAAACATTAGAAGAAGATGGCATTTTTGATGCCTTAGAAGGATTTGGTATGGTAGAAAAAGAATTGCATTTCCCACAAGTAGACATTGAAACAGTAGAATGTCCTATCGCGACCATTAAGACCAATCACGGAGACTTGCGTATCAAGCTCTTCCCAGAGCATGCTCCTAAAACAGTGGCTAACTTTGTTGCTCTTTCAAAAGATGGCTACTATGATGGTGTCATTTTCCACCGTATTATCAAGGACTTTATGATTCAAGGTGGAGACCCAACTGGAACTGGTATGGGTGGCGAGTCAATCTACGGCGAATCATTTGAGGATGAATTCTCAGAAGAACTTTACAATATTCGTGGTGCCCTTTCCATGGCCAATGCTGGTCCAAATACCAACGGTAGCCAGTTCTTTATCGTGCAAAATCAACACCTGCCATATTCTAAGAAAGAAATTGCTCGTGGTGGTTGGCCAGAACCGATCGCAGAAATCTATGCCAACCAAGGTGGAACTCCTCATCTAGACCGCCGTCACACTGTATTTGGTCAGCTAGCTGATGAAGCTTCTTATGCTGTCTTGGATACTATTGCTGCTGTTGAGACAGGGACCATGGACAAGCCGGTTGAAGATGTCGTGATTGAAACAATTGAAATCGAGGACTAAGATGAAAATCGGTGATAAGCTAAAGGGCCGTATTACAGGGATTCAGCCCTACGGTGCCTTTGTTGAGTTAGAAACGGGTGATACGGGGCTGATTCACATTTCAGAGATTCGGACAGGTTTTATTGAAAATATCCAAGAAGCCTTGAAAGTCGATGAAGAGGTTCAAGTTCAAGTAGTGGATTTAGATGAATTTACAGGGAAAGCCAGTCTTTCTATCCGTACTTTGGAGGAAGAAAAGCACCAGTTTCCGAGACGGCGACGTTTTTCAAGCGACCGTTTTAACTACGGCTTCGCTCCTCTCAAACGAATGATGCCAATTTGGACCAAGGAAGCCCTTCAACATTTGAAGAATCAGAAGCACTAGTTAGAAATTTCTATCTTTTGTAATGTTAATATAAATTTGCTATAATAGGACTATGGAAGAAGAACAATTATTAAAATCAGGCGAGCGCATTAACCAGCTCTTTTCGACAGATATCAAAATCATTCAAAATAGAGAGGTTTTTAGCTATTCGGTGGATAGTGTTCTCTTGTCACGTTTTCCACGTTTTCCTAAAAAGGGCTTGATAGTGGATTTTTGCGCTGGAAATGGAGCAGTGGGGCTATTTGCTAGCACTCGTACTCAGGCACAGATTTTGGCTGTTGAGATTCAGGAGCGTTTGGCGGATATGGCTGAACGCTCTGTCCGTTTGAATGGTTTGGAAGAGCAGATGGGGGTCATCTGTGATGATTTGAAAAATATGCCTTCTTACATTCAGGGAAGTAAGGTGGATATGATTTTGTGTAATCCACCCTATTTCAAGGTGAATCCTCATTCTAATCTGAACGAGAGTGAACATTATCTCTTGGCTCGACACGAAATCACGACTAATTTGGAAGAAATCTGTCGTAGTGCCCAGAGTATTCTCAAATCTAATGGGCGTTTGGCCATGGTTCATCGTCCTGATCGACTTTTAGATATCTTGGATAGCTTACAACGGCATAATCTAGCCCCTAAGCGTCTGCAATTTGTTTATCCAAAACGGGAAAAGGAAGCCAATATGCTTTTGATTGAGGCTATCAAGGATGGTTCGACAAGTGGCTTTAAGGTCTTGCCACCTCTCATTGTCCACAATGATGATGGCTCTTATACGCCGGAACTCGAAGAGATTTATTATGGATCATAAGGCTTATATGTACGTGCTGGAGTGTCGTGACGGATCCTACTATACAGGCTATACGACTGATGTGATGAGACGTCTCGCTGTCCACAATAGTGGGAAGGGAGCCAAATACACACGAGCCCGCTTGCCAGTCAAACTTATCTATACTCAAGGTTTTGCCAGTAAGGAAGAAGCCATGTCGGCTGAAGCCCTTCTCAAGCGTAAGAAGAGGCCACAGAAGGAAAGATTTTTATCTGAAAACCAAGATAGAAATTTACTCAGTTATTTTGAAGAATCGTGAGGAGTCCTTTGACTCCTCTTACTTTTGTCAAAAAGCGAAAAAAATGCTACAATAAAGAGAATAAACAAAATGAGGTATTATCATGTCTAAGATTCTAGTATTTGGTCACCAAAATCCAGACTCAGATGCCATCGGGTCATCTGTAGCCTTTGCCTACCTTGCAAAAGAAGCTTACGGTTTGGATACGGAAGCTGTTGCCCTTGGAACTCCAAATGAAGAAACAGCCTTTGTCTTGAACTATTTTGGTGTGGAAGCACCGCGTGTTATCACTTCTGCTAAAGCGGAAGGTGCAGAGCAAGTTATCTTGACTGACCACAATGAATTCCAACAATCTGTATCAGATATTGCTGAAGTAGAAGTTTATGGTGTTGTGGACCACCACCGTGTGGCTAACTTTGAAACTGCAAGCCCACTCTACATGCGTTTGGAGCCAGTTGGATCAGCGTCTTCAATCGTTTACCGTATGTTCAAAGAACATGGTGTGGCTGTTCCTAAAGAGATTGCTGGTTTGATGCTTTCAGGTTTGATTTCAGATACCCTTCTTTTGAAATCACCAACAACACACCCAACAGATACAGTCATTGCTCCTGAATTGGCTGAATTAGCTGGTGTAAACTTGGAGGAATATGGTTTGGCTATGTTGAAAGCTGGTACAAACTTGGCTAGCAAATCTGCTGAAGAATTGATTGACATCGATGCTAAAACTTTTGAATTGAACGGAAATAATGTCCGTGTTGCTCAAGTAAACACAGTTGATATCGCTGAAGTTTTAGAACGCCAAGCAGAAATTGAAGCTGCAATGCAAGCTGCTAACACAGCAAACGGCTACTCTGACTTTGTCTTGATGATTACAGATATCGTCAACTCAAACTCAGAAATCTTGGCTCTTGGTGCCAATATGGACAAGGTTGAAGCAGCCTTCAAATTCAAACTTGAAAACAATCATGCCTTCCTTGCTGGTGCTGTTTCACGTAAGAAACAAGTGGTACCTCAATTGACTGAAAGCTTCAATGCTTAAGATTTTGAGTGTTAATTCAAATTAGGAAAGGCTAGTTTGCCTTATATCGAAAGGAGTTTCGGCTCCTTTTTTTCTAGGAGTGAAGCATGTTAGAAAATGGCGATTTGATTTTTGTGAGAGATGAGTCAGGTATGGGACAGGCCATCCAGACTTCCACAGGCAACTATAACCATGTTGCGATTTGTTTGGATGGGATGATTTACCACGCTAGTGGACAGGCTGGTGTTGTTTGTCAAGAACCGACAGCCTTCTTTGAGTCCAATCACTTGTACGACCTCTATGTTTACCCAGAAATGGATATCCAGTCTGTGAAGGAAAAAGCTTGCAAACATCTAGGAACACCCTACAATGCTTCTTTCTATCCAGATGGAACTGGCTTCTACTGTTCTCAGTATATGGCAGAAATTCTACCGATTTTTGAAACCATACCTATGAAATTTGGGGATGGGGAGCAGGAGATTAGTGATTTTTGGAGAGAGTATTATAGAGAACTAGGTCTGCCTGTGCCTCTGAACCAAGCTGGGACCAATCCCAGCCAGTTGGCAGCATCGCCTCTGTTAGAATGTAAAGAAAGGAATCTTCATGATTCAGATTTTTAATCCATCTCGTTTGACGAGACAGCCATTTTTTAGAGAATTGATCCGCTATCTGGACCAGCATGAGGATGTTATTTTGCGAGAAATTAAGGCTCAATTTCCAGATGTTGCAGTTGATAAACTCATGGAAGAGTATATAAAGGCAGGTTTGATTTTACGAGAAAATAAGCGTTATTACCTTAATTTTCCTATGCTGGAGTCACTTGATAGTCTCGAACTGGAACAAGAGATTTTTGTCAGCGAAGATAGTCCGGTCTATCAAGCCTTGTTAGAGCAGAGTTTTGAGACGGAATTACGAAATCAAACCAATGCAGCTATTTTAGTTGAAAAGACAGACTTTGCGAGATCAAAAATGACCCTTTCCAATTATTTCTACAAGGTCAAACATCAGTATCCTTTGACAGAAAAACAACAGGAACTTTATGCTATTTTGGGAGATGTTAATCCTGAGTATGCTCTCAAATATATGACGACTTTTTTGTTGAAATTTCTCAAAAAAGACCAGCTTATGCAGAAACGCCGTGACATCTTTGTGGACAGTTTAGTTGTCCTAGGTTATATTGTCCAAAATGAAGATGGAAAGTATGAGTTGGCTATCGATTTGGATAAGGAAAGATTAACTTTCTACTTGGCCTGATTTCTTATTTCTGAGCACATTGTTTGACTTTCCTTAGTATTCGGTATAAACTATATGTAACCGGTAACACATATCGGAATAAAATTAAAGGAGACAATCATATGTCACTTGAAAACAAATTGGAACAAGCAACAGGCTCTATCAAAGAAGGATTTGGTAAAGTTACTGGAGATAGCAAGACTGAAGCAGAAGGCGCTGTAGAAAAGACAGTTGCTAAGGCAAAAGAAGTGGTTGAAGACGCTAAAGGTGCTGTAGAAGGTGCCGTTGAAGGTTTGAAAAACGCTTTTAAATAAAAATAGAAAAAATCAAGGGAATAGTTCCCTTGATTTTTTACTATCTTATAAATAATTTTCTGCGACGGCTGCATCTCCTGGATAGGCTTCTTTCTTGCCTTGGACGATTTGGTAGCAATCGGCTCCCTTACCAGCAATAATGACAGCATCTAATTCGTGATTTGTGATAGCCATCGCTGCCTTGATGGCTTCTTGGCGATCCGCAATTTTTTCAACAGGATGATTGATGTAGCTACTAATTTCATCTGCAATGGTCATTGGGTCTTCATAATTGGGGTCATCAGCAGTCAAAAAGACTTGAATCTCAGGGTGTTGATTAAGGAGGAGGCCAAAGTCCTTACGACGACTTTCTCCCTTATTTCCTGTCGAACCGAGAACCAGAGCAATCTTTCCAGTTTGATGAGTCTCTACAACCTTGATTAGTTTTTTTAGACTATCCCCATTGTGGGCATAGTCGATGAAAACCTTGGCTCCATTTTTCTGAGTGAGGACTTCCATACGACCAGGAACGCGGGTTGCAGCAATTCCTTTTTTGATGTCCTCAAGACTAGCTCCGAGACGGAGACAAGCAAGTCCAGCTGCAACTGCATTTTCTTGATTGAAGTGCCCAATCAGTTGAATATCATAATCTCCAACGAGTTTACCCGTAGCTGAAAAGTTAAAGGCTTTGGAATTCTCGATTTGGTTATCAGACTGGCTACCGTAGAAATCATGGTCTTGATCTTCTACCTGTTCTTTTAGTACAGAGAAGTGGTCCATGTCACTGTTAATGATGACTGCTCGGCTATTTTCCATCAAGAGACGTTTGTGGTAGAAGTAGTCTTCAAAGCTAGGGTGTTCAATCGGGCCAATATGGTCGGGGCTGATATTGAGGAAAACTCCCACATCAAAGGTTAGACCATAGACACGTTTGACCAGATAGGCTTGACTGGAGACTTCCATGATGAGGTGAGTACGGTCATTTTGTACAGCTTGATTCATCATGTCAAAGAGGTCAATACTTTCAGGGGTTGTCAATGCTGACTTAAAGAAAGTCTTGCCATCTAGAGTTGTGTTCATGGTCGACAACATTGCAGGTCGGTGACTTTGAGATAAAATGTTATAGGCGAAGTAGGCTGCTGTTGTCTTACCCTTAGTACCAGTAAAGGCAAGGAGTTTAAGTTTTTTCTGTGGATTGTCATAAAATTCCATAGCTACCAAACTCATGGCTTTCTTGATATCACTGACGATAATAGCAGGAATACCGACTTCATAGTCTTCTTCAGCCACATACCAACCGAGGCCTTGAGAGATGGCAGAAATCAAAAATTCCTTCTTAAAGGCAGCACCCTTGACGAAAAAGAGGCTCTTCTCTTTGGCCTTGCGGCTGTCATAACAGATGGTGTCAAATACGACATGGCTGTAGTTGTAGTGATAATGTCCTTGGTCGATAATCTCACGGAAGAGACCATCTTTCTTTAAAATATCTAATACGGTTTCAATCTTAATCATACTTTCTATTGTAAACCGAAAGTCGTAAATTTACAAGTGACAAGGAAAAGTTTATAATGGAAGATGAGGAATTTTTCCTAGTTATTAAAATTAAATGAGGAATCTATGTCTAACGAAAACAATCACCAGCAGGCCCAGATGTTACGGGGGACTGCTTGGCTAACGGCTAGTAACTTTATCAGTCGTCTACTCGGTGCCATTTATATCATCCCTTGGTATATCTGGATGGGGTCTTATGCGGCTACAGCAAATGGTCTCTTTACCATGGGCTATAATATCTATGCCTGGTTCTTACTGATTTCAACAGCGGGTATTCCAGTTGCGGTTGCCAAGCAAGTGGCCAAGTACAATACCATGCGAGAAGAAGAGCATAGCTTTGCCCTGATTCGGAGCTTTTTAGGTTTTATGACAGGACTAGGTCTGGTTTTTGCTTTAGTCTTGTATGTCTTTGCTCCTTGGCTAGCAGATTTGTCGGGTGTGGGGAAAGACCTTATTCCAATCATGCAGAGCTTGGCTTGGGCGGTCTTGATTTTCCCATCTATGAGTGTCATTCGAGGTTTCTTCCAAGGGATGAATAACCTGAAACCTTATGCTATGAGCCAAATCGCTGAGCAGGTCATTCGTGTTATCTGGATGCTCTTAGCTACCTTTATGATTATGAAAATGGGCTCAGGAGATTATCTAGCAGCGGTTACCCAATCCACCTTTGCTGCCTTTGTCGGCATGGTAGCTAGTTTTGCAGTTTTGATCTATTTCCTTGCCAAAGAAGGATTACTTAAAAGAGTCCTTGAAACAGGAGATAAGATAAACAGCAAGCGTCTTTTGGTCGACACCATTAAGGAAGCCATTCCTTTTATCCTGACAGGGTCTGCTATCCAGCTTTTCCAGATTTTGGACCAGATGACCTTTATCAATAGTATGAGTTGGTTTACCAACTATAGTAATGAAGACTTGGTTGTCATGTTTTCTTATTTCTCAGCCAATCCTAATAAAATCACTATGATTTTGATTTCTGTTGGGGTTTCGATTGGGAGTGTAGGTTTGCCACTTTTGACTGAAAACTATGTCAAGGGAGACTTGAAGGCGGCTTCTCGTCTCGTTCAGGACAGCATTACCATGCTTTTCCTATTCTTGCTACCAGCAACGGTTGGAGTGGTTATGGTAGGAGAACCTCTCTATACAGTCTTTTATGGCAAGCCAGATAGTTTGGCTATGGGCTTGTTTGTCTTTGCAGTTTTACAGTCTACTATTTTAGGCTTGTACATGGTCTTGTCTCCAATGCTTCAAGCCATGTTTCGCAACCGCAAGGCAGTTCTCTATTTTATCTATGGTTCCATTGCCAAGCTGGTCTTGCAACTGCCAACCATTGCTCTCTTCCACAGTTACGGACCTTTGATTTCTACAACCATCGGTCTCATTATTCCTAATGTTTTGATGTATCGGGACATTTGCAAGGTAACTGGTGTTAAGCGCAAGGTGATTTTGAAACGAACCATTTTAATCAGTTTGTTAACTATTTTCATGTTTCTAGTAGTTGGGACATTCCAGTGGATTTTAGGATTTGTCTTCCAACCAAGTGGACGTTTGTGGAGTTTCCTATATGTAGCCCTGGTAGGTACCATGGGTGGAGGTGTTTATGGAGTTATGAGTCTCCGTACCCGTTTGTTGGATAAGGTGATTGGAAAAGCTCAAGCAGATCGCTTACGAATCAAATTAAAGTTAACTTAAAAAACATTTATAAATAAAAGGGATAATTTGAACATTTCTATCATGAAATGCTTGAATTATTCTCTTTTTTATTAATTTGTATTATATTTTTTATAATTTGTAGATAGTAATTTAATTTTTCTTAAATTTTACTTAAAAAACTATTGACTAAATAAAACCTGTAATGTATAATAAGACAAATATTTAAATCAGGAGGTTCTGGAAATGAAAAAGTCTAAGGCCAAGTATGCAACGCTTGCAGGTGTCGTGTTAAGTGCAGGTATTTTGTTAAGTGCCTGTGGAAATTCTAGCACAGGGTCAAAAACATACAATTATGTTTATTCAAGTGATCCATCTAGTTTGAACTATCTAGCAGAAAACCGTTCAACAACTACTGATATTGTGACCAACCTGGTAGATGGTCTCATGGAAAATGACCAATATGGGAACTATGTCCCATCCTTGGCTGAGGATTGGAGTGTTTCTCAAGACGGTTTGACCTATACCTATAAACTGCGTAAAGATGCTAAATGGTATACTGCAGATGGAGATGAATATGCTCCTGTAACTGCCCAAGATTTTGTCACTGGTTTGAAATATGCGGCTGATAAAAAATCAGAAGCCTTGTACTTAGTGCAAGAATCCGTTGCAGGTTTAGATGACTATATCACTGGTAAAACAAGCGACTTTTCAACTGTCGGAGTCAAGGCTCTTGATGACCAAACCGTTCAATATACCTTGGCACGACCAGAACCTTACTGGAACTCAAAAACAACCTCAACTATTCTCTTCCCAGTCAATGCGGATTTCTTGAAATCAAAAGGGGATGATTTTGGGAAGGTAGATCCATCTAGCATTTTGTACAATGGACCTTTCTTGATGAAATCCTTTGTTTCAAAATCGGTCATCGAATACAAGAAAAATCCTAACTACTGGGATGCTAAAAATGTCTTTGTAGATGATGTGAAATTGACTTATTTTGATGGTAGTGACCAAGATGCGTTAGCACGTAATTTTACCGAAGGTGTTTATAGCTATGCTCGTCTCTATCCAAACAGTTCAAGCTTTGAAGGGATTAAAGAAAAGAATAAGGACAATATCATCTATAGCATGCAAGATGCTACTTCTTACTTCTTAAACTTCAATTTAGATAGAAAATCTTATAAATTCACTTCCAAGACAAGTGATGCTGAAAAGAAATCGACTCAAGAAGCGGTTCTTAACAAGAACTTCCGTCAAGCCATTAATTTTGCCTATGACCGTACGGCCTATGGGGCCCAATCTCAAGGAGAAGAGGGGGCAACTAAGATTTTGCGTAACCTAGTTGTTCCTCCAAACTTCGTAAGTATCAATGGAAAAGACTTTGGTGAAGTAGTTGCGTCTAAAATGGTCAACTATGGTAAGGAATGGCAAGGAATCAACTTTGCAGATGCCCAAGATCCATACTACAATCCAGAAAAAGCTAAAGCTAAATTTGCTGAAGCTAAGAAAGAACTCCAAGCCAAAGGAGTCCAATTCCCTATACACTTAGATAAAACTATAGATTTGGCTAATAAGGCTGAAATTCAAGGGATTAATTCCATGAAGCAATCAATAGAATCTGTCTTAGGTGCAGATAATGTTGTGATTGATGTTCATCAACTTTCTACAGAGGACTATGATAGTTCAGGTTATCTTGCTCAAACTGCAGCTCAGAAGGATTATGATCTTTACAATGGTGGTTGGACTCCAGACTATCAAGATCCTTCAACTTACCTCGATATCTTTAGTGTCAACAGCGGAGGTATGTTGCAAAACCTTGGTTTAGAGCCAGGTGAAGTTAATGACAAGGCCAAGGCTGTTGGGTTGGATGTCTATACTCAAATGTTGGAAGAAGCTAATAAGGAGCAAGATCCAGCTAAACGTTATGAGAAATATGCTGATGCCCAAGCTTGGTTAGTAGATAGCTCTCTAGCAATTTCAAATGTTTCACTAGGCGGAACACCAACATTGAGAAAAATCGTTCCTTTCTCAACACCATATTCATTGGCTGGTAATAAAGGGGTTGAATCCTATAAATACCTCAAATTACAAGATAAGACAGTTACAAAAGACGAATATGAAAAAGCCAAAGAAAAATGGTTGAAAGAAAAAGAAGAATCTAATAAAAAAGCTCAAGAAGAATTGGCAAAACATGTCAAATAAGGATTTTTCAAGAAAAACGATGGTTTCGAAGGAAACTGTCGTTTTTTTATAGAATGATGGCGAATTTGGAAGAAAAGTGCTTACATTTTTTAAATTGTTTATTAGATTTATGATATAATGAATATAATAAAAGGTGTGAGAAGCTATTTTTTAAATCCTCTTCCAGTGTTAACTGAAGTATGCACATGCTAGGATGATTTTATAGGAGGGATGCTGTCTACTGGAAAAGTAAGATAAAATGTAACAAATGATAAGTTCTTCTTTTATGTGAAGAGTTCTTATCAGCCTATTTACTAATCGTTATGGAGGTAAGATCATGGGTGCTATTATGGAGTTTGCAACAGAAAAACAGATTGAATCATTTCTCACAATTTGCCACATTGAAGGGCAAAAGAATTTTCTGATGGCTTTTAAGAAAAAGACATGGTTGAAATCCTTTATTGATTTTTTCATTATAGGAGGAAGTTACTATGTTCAGTCGAGTGTGAAGCCTAAGATTCTGGCATTCACACCTAATGGAATCTACTTGATGGACATCAGTGATGTAACAGAAAATCATTCTAATCAAGTCGTAGAGATGCCTTGGAATCAGGTTAAAGATTTTACTTATAAGCCAGCCTTGAATACAGTTAGGCTGAATTGGAACTATCAAAATGAAGTCTATATTTTTTCCGTGGATGTCGGTCAGATTGGTCAGCATGTGGGCCAATATCAATTTAATAAAGACCATTATGACTATTTAGCCCAACACGATTTCTTTCGGTTAAAGTAAACCCTAGCAATCATTTTCACGAAAGAATCTGGAATATTTTCTGGATTCTTTTTAGCTTTACTATCTAATACTCAATGAAAATCAAAGAGCAAACTAGGAAGCTAGCCGCAAGCTGTACTTGAGTACGGTAAGGCGACGCTGACGTGGTTTGAAGAGATTTTCGAAGAGTATAAGTCTATAGTTTAAAACTATAACCAGCTCTTGAAAAGAAGAAAATGAGTTGATGAAAATAAGTGGTACAATAGTTACTATAGATTTGGAGGTATTGTATGAGCAAGGAATTACGCATCAACACAATTTTGGCCCAGGCGGGTATTAAGTCAGATGAAGCGACAGGAGCTTTGGTGACACCGCTTCATTTTTCAACGACTTATCAGCACCCAGAGTTCGGTCAGTCTACTGGTTTTGACTATACGCGTACTAAAAACCCAACTCGCAGTAAGGCTGAAGAAGTCTTGGCAGCCATTGAGTCCGCAGATTATGCCCTAGCGACTAGCTCAGGCATGTCAGCAATTGTACTGGCCTTTAGCGTCTTTCCAGTAGGAAGTAAGGTCTTAGCTGTCCGTGACCTTTATGGTGGTTCTTTCCGCTGGTTCAACCAAGTGGAGCAAGAAGGCCGTTTCCATTTTACCTATGCCAATACAGAAGAAGAGTTGATTGCCGAGTTGGAGAAGGACGTGGATGTTCTCTATATCGAAACGCCAACCAACCCTTTGATGTTGGAATTTGATATCGAAAAACTAGCAAAGTTGGCTCATGCTAAGGGTGCCAAAGTGGTGGTGGACAATACTTTCTACAGCCCTATCTACCAACGTCCGATTGAAGATGGAGCAGATATCGTTCTTCATTCAGCAACCAAGTATCTAGCAGGACACAATGATGTCTTGGCTGGAGTGGTTGTGACCAATAGTTTAGAACTATACGAGAAACTCTTCTACAATCTCAATACGACAGGGGCAGTCTTGTCTCCATTTGACAGTTATCAATTGATTCGTGGTCTCAAGACCTTGTCTCTTCGTATGGAGCGCTCAACAGCTAACGCCCAAGAAGTGGTTGCCTTTTTGAAGGATTCCCCAGCAGTTAAGGAAGTTCTCTACACTGGTCGTGGAGGCATGATTTCCTTTAAAGTAGCTGATGAAACACGCATTCCTCACATTTTGAACAGTCTTAAGGTCTTCTCTTTTGCGGAAAGTTTGGGTGGGGTAGAAAGTCTCATTACTTATCCAACGACGCAAACTCATGCTGATATTCCAGCAGAAGTGCGCCATTCTTATGGTTTAACAGATGACCTCTTGCGTTTGTCGATTGGGATTGAGGATGCTAGAGATTTGATTGCAGATTTGCGCCAAGCCTTGGAAGGATAAGACAAAGATGGGAAAATATGATTTTACAAGCCTGCCCAATCGTTTAGGGCACCATACCTATAAATGGAAAGAAGCAGAAACAGATAGTGAAGTCCTACCAGCTTGGATAGCGGATATGGACTTTGTAGTCTTGCCTGAAATCCGCCAAGCCGTGCAGACTTACGCTGATCAACTGGTTTATGGCTATACCTATGCCAGTGAAGAGTTAATTCACGAAGTTCAAAAGTGGGAAGCCACACAACACGATTACCACTTTGACAAAGAGGCTCTTGTCTTTATCGAGGGTGTGGTACCAGCCATCTCAACAGCTATTCAAGCCTTTACAAAAGAAGGCGATGCGGTTTTGATTAACACACCTGTCTATCCACCCTTTGCACGCAGTGTCAAGTTGAATAACCGTAGATTGATTACCAATTCTTTGGTGGAAAAGGATGGTCTGTTTGAGATTGACTTTGACCGACTTGAAAAGGATTTGGTAGAAGAGGATGTCAAACTTTATATTCTTTGCAACCCTCACAATCCTGGTGGACGTGTTTGGGAAAAGGAAGTGTTGGAGAAGATTGGCCAACTCTGCCAAAAACACGGTGTTTTCTTGGTTTCAGATGAGATTCACCAAGATTTGGCCCTCTTTGGTCACAAGCATCATTCCTTCAATACCATCAATCCTGACTTTAAAGAATTTGCTATCGTCTTGACTAGTGCCACTAAAACCTTTAATATTGCTGGAACAAAAAATTCATATGCAGTCATTGAAAATCCTAAGTTGAGACTGGCTTACCAGAAACGCCAGTTGGCCAATAACCAGCATGAAATTTCAGGCTTGGGTTATTTGGCGACAGAAGCTGCCTATCGATACGGTAAAGATTGGTTAGAGGAACTCAAGCAAGTCTTTGAAGACCATATCAATTATGTGGTGGATTTATTTGGAAAAGAGACTAAAATCAAGGTCATGAAACCGCAAGGAACCTACTTGATTTGGCTTGATTTTTCAGCCTATGACCTGACTGATGAAACATTACAAGAGCTTTTGAGAAATGAAGCTAAGGTTATCCTTAACCGTGGTTTGGATTTTGGAGAGGAAGGAAGTCTCCATGCTCGCCTCAATGTAGCCATGCCTAAATCTCTGTTGCAAGAAGTGTGTCAGCGAATTGTGACGATTTTTGCCAAACTTTAAAAATCCAGCCTTCTAGGAGAAAAGTATCCTTAGAAGGCTATTTTCATAGGGGAAAATATGGTATAATAAAAAGATAAGGTAAAGGTAAAAAAATGGCTAAATTGATTCCGGGGAAAGTCCGTATCGAAGGCGTTGCCCTTTATGAAACTGGTAAAGTTGACATCATCAAGGAAAAGAATAATCGGCTCTACGCTCGCGTTGCAGAAGAAGAACTGCGCTATAGTTTAGAGGATGATTTGGTTTTTTGTGCCTGCGATTTTTTCCAAAAGAGGGGCTACTGTGTGCACTTGGCGGCTCTGGAGCATTTTCTGAAAAATGATGAGCGTGGTCAGGAAATCTTGCAGAGTCTGGAAGAAGGTCATGAAGAAAAAGAGGCCGTTGAAACCAAGGTGACCTTGGGCAGCAAATTTTTGGAACGAATCTTGTCTCCAAAATCAGACCGAGCCTATGAGTTGTCAGCTGTGGGTCAGGTGGAAGCAGGAAGCAATCATATCTTGTGGACTCTTAGAATCGGGCAAATCAATAGCCAAAAATACTACGTTATTCGGGATATTCCAATCTTTTTAAAAGTCGTCGAGAAGAGAAAACCTTATATGATTGGTAAAACTTATGAGGAGTCTCTATCTTGGGAAGCCTTTAATGAGGAAAGTCAAGAGCTTCTGACTTTCTTACGCGGACTAATGGAGGAAGGACTTAGTCCAGAGCTTTTTTTCCAAAACCAAGGTCGGCACCTCTTTTTTCCTCTGACCTTTTTTGAGCAGGGTGTGAATTTACTGATGGCCTTGCCCCATTTTCAATTTGACCATCAAGTGGATAGTTACCAAACCCTGCTTTTTCAGGATATGCATGCTGATGCCAATCTATTTGCCTTTACAGTAACAGAATACTCGGACTATTTTGAAATGGAAATCAGTGAGAGTCCAAGGGTCAATGTCTTTTATCAGGGAGCTGTGCTTTTCCATAAAGGACAGGTTTATTTTCTAACAGACCAGCAGATACGTCTTCTCAAGGAAATCAAAGCGTTGCCTTTGGATCAACATGGAAAGAAATACCTGCAATTTGATAGTAGTGACCGAGATAAGTTGGCCTCCTGTCTGACTCTCTTTAGTCAGATGGGCACCGTTTCAGCTCCAGAACGTCTACAAGTCAAAACTTTTGCACCCTCTTTTTACTTTGACAGGGAAGAGGACAATCGGATTCGTTTAGAGATTCAGTTTGATTATGAAAATAGACAGGTATCTAGCCGACAAGAGCTAGAAGAATTACCTTTTTCGAGTGATGCTGACTTAGAAGAAAGAGTTTTCCAAGTCTGTTTGGCAGCTGGTTTTGAAGCAGATTTTCAATCTTGGCGTCAAGCCCTAAAAGCGGAGTCTGTCTATCATTTCTTCCATGAAATCATTCCAGTTTTTGAAAAACTCGGAAATGTTGATTTATCAGACAAGTTAGAAGAACTCTATAATCTAGCAAGCCCTCAAGTACAGATTGCTTCCAAGGGAGGTCTCTTGGAAATCCAGTTTGATTTTCAAGATATTGCCCAGGAGGAAATTGACCAAGCAATGCAGGCCTTGGTTGCCAATCAAGATTTTTACATTGATTCGTCTAATCAAGTCTACTTTTTCGATGAAAAAACCAAGAAAATTCGCCAAAATCTACAGGAACTGGGGCAGTTTGAATTAAAAGATGGGGCCTTGCATGCTCGAAAATCTTTGGCTTATAGTTTAGCTCATCTCTTTGAAGGACGAGATCGTGTTTCTTTTTCACAAGAATTCCAGAATTTGGCCCACGATTTGACGCATCCAGAGGACTTTCCTTTGCAAGTAACTCAGGTTAAGGCTGACTTGCGAGACTATCAGGAAAAGGGAATCGGATGGCTGCAAATGCTCCATCATTATGGTTTTGGTGGGATTTTAGCTGATGATATGGGATTGGGAAAAACCCTTCAGACCATTGCTTTTTTGACCAGTCAAGTGACAAAAGAAAGTCGGGTTTTGATTCTGGCTCCGTCAGGTTTGATTTACAACTGGGCAGATGAGTTTCAGAAATTTGCCCCACAGTTGGATGTGGCTGTTGTTCATGGTTTGAAAGCTAGTCGTGAAGAGATTCTTACTGAAAGCCATCAAATCTATGTGACGAGCTATGCTACCTTCCGTCAGGACAGTGAGCTTTATCAGGGGATGGCCTTTGACTTCCTTTTCTTAGATGAAGCTCAGGTTATGAAAAACGCCCAGACTAAGATTGCCCAGACCTTGAGACAATTTGTGGTGCCGTCAGTCTTTGCCTTGTCAGGAACTCCTATTGAAAACCATCTGGGTGAGTTGTGGTCTATTTTCCAAATCGTCATGCCAGGACTCTTGCCAAGCAAGAAAGAATTTATGAAATTACCAGCTGAGCACGTTGCTCAGTTTATCAAACCTTTCGTTATGAGGCGCAAGAAAGAAGAAGTGCTGACCGAATTGCCAGACTTGATTGAAGTGGTTTATAAAAATGAACTGGAAGACCAGCAAAAGGTTATTTACCTAGCCCAGTTGCAACAGATGCGGGACCGTCTAGCTCAAGTTTCAGATCAGGAATTCCAACGAAGTCGGGTGGAAATCTTGTCTGGTTTGATGCGCTTGCGCCAAATCTGTGACACTCCTGCCCTCTTTATGGAGGATTATCAGGGAGCCAGTGGCAAACTGGATAGTCTCCGAGACCTGCTGGTCCAGGTGGCAGATGGCGGACACCGTGTATTGATTTTCTCGCAGTTCAAGGGAATGTTGGAGAAAATTGAACAAGAACTGCCAGACTTGGGCTTGACTTCCTTTAAAATTACGGGTTCAACCCCAGCCAAGGAAAGACAAGACATGACCAAGGCCTTTAACCAAGGAGAAAGAGATGCCTTTTTGATTTCTCTTAAGGCTGGTGGTGTCGGTCTGAATCTGACAGGTGCTGATACGGTTATTTTGGTTGACCTTTGGTGGAATCCTGCGGTGGAGGCGCAAGCCATTGGCCGTGCCCATCGGATGGGGCAGGAAGAAACGGTTGAGGTTTATCGCTTGGTGACCAAGGGAACCATTGAAGAAAAAATCCAGGAACTCCAAGAACAAAAGAAACATCTGGTGTCACAAGTATTGGACGGCACAGAGTCACGTGGTAGTCTGACCCTAGCAGAAATTAGAGAAATTTTGGGAATTTCTGAAGCCAGCACTTGAAAAATCAAGACAATACGCTATAATGAAGTGTTGAAAGGAAATAGAAAATGAGAGAAGAACGATTTCCATTGGTGTCAGATGATGAGGTCATGCTGACTGAGATGCCGGTTATGGACCTCTATGATGAATCTGACTTTATCAGTAATATCAAGGGAGAATACCGTGATAAGAATTATCTGGAGTGGGCCCCTATTACTGAAGAAAAACCAGCAAAACCGATTGAAAAGCCAGTAGAGAAACCTAAGAAGGCTGGCTTAGGAGTTAAAAAAGAAGGAAAGAGCTATGCGGAGGTTGCACGTGAAGAAGCGCGTGCGGACTTGAAAAAGAAACGCTCAGCAAGTTATCTGACTAAGGATATTACTCCTACAAGGCGCCCTTCTCAGCAACGTTTGGATAGACAGGGCAATCAACCTACCGCGCCTTTCCAAAAGGAAAATCCTGGCGAATTTGTTAAATACAGTCAAAAATTGACTCAGTCTCATTACATCTTGGCGGAAGAAGTGAATAATATTTCGACTCAAGCTGAGCCAAAAGAAACTTCAGGCCCAAAGAAAAACAACTATGATTTTCTGAAGAAGAGCCAAATCTACAATAAAAAGAATCAACAAAAAGAACAAGAACGTCAGGTTGCCCAAGAATTGAACCTGACAAGAATTACGGAATAGGGGAGAAAACATGTCAAAGACATATCATTTTATCGGAATTAAGGGATCAGGTATGAGTGCCTTGGCCTTGATGTTGCATCAAATGGGGCATAAGGTACAGGGATCAGATGTTGAAAAGTACTACTTTACTCAACGTGGTCTTGAGCAGGCAGGGATTACTATTCTTCCTTTTGATGAAAAGAATCTAGACGGTGATATGGAAATTATCGCTGGAAATGCCTTTCGTCCAGATAACAATGTCGAAATTGCCTATGCAGACCAAAATGGCATTAGCTACAAACGCTACCATGAGTTCCTAGGTAGCTTTATGCGCGACTTTGTTAGCATGGGAGTAGCTGGAGCACATGGAAAAACTTCAACTACAGGTATGTTGTCTCATGTCTTGTCTCATATCACAGATACTAGCTTCTTGATTGGAGATGGGACCGGTCGTGGTTCAGCCAATGCCAAATATTTTGTCTTCGAATCTGACGAATATGAGCGCCACTTCATGCCTTACCACCCAGAATACTCTATTATCACCAACATTGACTTTGACCATCCAGACTATTTCACAAGTCTAGAGGATGTTTTCAATGCCTTTAACGACTATGCTAAACAAATTACCAAAGGTTTGTTTATATACGGTGAAGATGCTGAATTGCGTAAGATTACGTCTGACGCACCAATTTATTATTATGGTTTTGAAGCAGAAGGTAATGACTTTGTAGCTAGTGATCTTCTTCGTTCAACAACTGGTTCAACCTTCACAGTTCATTTCCGTGGTCAAGAATTAGGGCAATTCCACATTCCAACCTTTGGTCGTCATAATATTATGAATGCGACAGCTGTTATTGGTCTTCTTTACACAGCAGGATTTGATTTGAACTTGGTGCGTGAACACTTGAAAACATTTGCCGGTGTTAAGCGTCGTTTCACTGAGAAAATTGTCAATGATACGGTGATTATCGATGACTTTGCCCACCATCCAACAGAAATCATTGCAACCTTGGATGCGGCTCGTCAAAAATATCCAAGCAAAGAGATCGTAGCAATCTTCCAACCGCATACTTTTACAAGAACTATTGCCTTGTTGGACGAATTTGCCCACGCTTTGAACCAAGCGGATGCTGTTTACCTAGCGCAAATTTATGGATCTGCTCGTGAAGTAGACCATGGTGATGTTAAGGTAGAAGACCTAGCCAATAAAATCACTAAGAAACACCAAGTGATCACTGTTGAAAATGTTTCTCCACTCCTAGACCATGACAATGCTGTTTACGTCTTTATGGGAGCAGGAGATATCCAAACCTATGAATACTCATTTGAGCGACTCTTGTCTAACTTGACAAGCAATGTTCAATAGGATTTTCCCATGGAAATTCCAATTAAGATCATTCAGGCAAGTAAGTCTGATTTGGCTGAGATAGAGGAACTTCAGGCTTCATCTTTTCCAGCTGAAAAGCAGCAACCTTCCCATATTTTAGAAGAAAGTATCCGTAAGTATGCGGATACCTTTCTTCTAGCTAGGGATGAAAATCAGCTTCTAGGCTATGTTCTAGGTGGTCCTTACCCACACAATCCGAAATGTCTAGAAATACATTCTTTAGTCATTGATACTGACCATCAGAGACAGGGATTGGGAACGCTTCTTCTTGCAGCTTTGAAAGATGTGGCAGTTGAGCTGGATTACAAAGCTATTCGTTTGAAGAGTTCGGATGAGTTGCTTTCCTATTTTGAAATGAACGGTTTTATTGATGAAGAAGAGACAGATTCGCTTTATGCAGCTAGTCAAGGTTTTAGTATGATTTGGTTTAATCTCTTTTTTTAGGAGGCGAAATGGAAATTAGGCAAGCAAGATTAGAAGATTTGGATCGTATCGTTGAGATTGAACTAGAAAATTTCTCGATTGAAGAAGCCATTCCTCGCTCTGTTTTTGAAGCACATTTGCGAGAAATTCAGACCTCCTTTCTGGTTGCAGAAAAAGAAGGCAGAATCATGGGGTATATAGAAGGACCAGTTGGCCCCCAGCGTCATCTGAAAGACCAGTCCTTTACAGAGGAGATAGAAGACCATAGTCATGAGTCTGGTGGTTATATCTCTGTGACCTGTCTTTCTATTGCCAAGGAAGCACAGGGCCGTGGACTTGGTCAGAAATTACTAATAGCCTTGAAAGAGTTGGCTCTTGAACACGAAAGAGAAGGCATTAACCTAACCTGTCATGACTATCTCATCACTTACTATGAAAAGCATGGATTTGTCAATGAAGGCCAGTCCCAGTCAACCTTTGCAGGGGAAACCTGGTATGATATGGTCTGGGAAGCTAAAAAATAAGCCAGAAAAGCATGCTAGGTTGCTTTTCTTTCGTTTTTAAGATATAATATTATGGATTGTCAACGAGGAGGATAAACTTTTGAGTGAAAAGCCAAGAGAAGACGAAAAATTAAGCTTTAAAGAGCAGATTTTACGTGATTTAGAAAAAGTAAAACGTTATGAAGGGATTCGTCAAGAGGCCGCTGAACTTGATGAAAAAAAATCAGCTTTGTCTGTCCCTGACACAAAAATTGCTGATGAAGAAGTGATGAATGCATCTCTATCAGCTGTTGAAAAAATTATGGAGAATGCACCACGTGTTCCACAGCATCCTAGTGAAGATGTGCCTGCATCACCGGCGGAGGAACTAAGAGAGGAAGCTCCAATCGTTCCTAGTCACCCTAGTCAAGATGTTCCAGCTTCACCAGCTGAAGCCAGTCCATCAAGACCGGTTCCAGGACCAGATGTCAATCGTCCACAAAAGGTCGAAAGAGATGTGAACACAACTCCAACAAGAGTAGCTGTTTCTTATAAGACAGAAGCTAAAAAAGAGCCTCAGAAAGAAGTAACAAAACAAGAACCAGTTATGGAAACGGAAGCTGTTGAAGTCATTTCTGAAACTCCGAGTCGTAGTCGTCGTGAGACTGTTAAACCTGTCAAGAAGAAAAAATCACATTTGAAGGCTTTCTTCATTTCTCTACTGATTTTCCTTGCCTTGATTTCAGCAGGTGGTTACTTTGGTTACCAGTATGTTCAATCATCTTTATTACCAGTTGATGCAAATTCTAAGGAATATGTAACGGTTCAAATCCCAGAAGGATCCAATGTCCAAGAGATTGGATCAGCACTTGAACATTCTGGTGTGATCAAACACGGAGTGATTTTTGCTTTTTATGCTAAATATAAGAATTATTCAGATTTGAAGGCTGGATATTACAATTTGCAAAAGAGCATGAGTACAGAGGATATCATTAAGGAACTCCAAAAAGGTGGTACTCCTGAACCTCAAGAACCTTCACTTGCAGATTTGACCATTCCAGAAGGATATACCATTGATCAAATTGCCCAAGCTGTAGGCCAATTACAAGGTGAATTTAAAGAACCTTTGACAGCGGAAGCTTTCTTGGCTAAAGTGCAAGATGACAACTTTATCAGTCAAGAAGTTGCTAAATATCCAAACCTACTCGAAAGCTTGCCAACGAAAGAAAGTGGAGCTCGTTACCGTTTGGAAGGTTATCTTTTCCCAGCGACCTACTCTATCAAGGAAAGCACGACTATTGAAAGTTTGATTGATGAGATGCTGGCAGCTATGGATAAGACCTTGACTCCGCACTATAGTGCAATCAAGTCTAAAAACTTGACAGTCAATGAATTGCTAACAATTGCTTCACTTGTTGAAAAAGAAGGTGCTAAGACTGAAGACCGTAAGTTGATTGCAGGTGTCTTCTACAACCGTTTGAATCTTGGTATGCCACTTCAAAGCAATATTGCAATCTTGTATGCTCAAGGCAAACTTGGCCAAAATATTAGCCTAGCAGATGATGCTGGAATTGATACATCGATTAATTCACCATACAATGTTTATACAAAACCTGGTTTGATGCCTGGTCCAGTGGATAGTCCAAGTCAGGACGCGATTGAGGCAAGTATTAACCAAACAAAGAGTGAGAACCTCTACTTTGTAGCCAATGTTACAGATGGTAAAGTCTATTACGCAGTGACACAGGAAGAACATGATCGTAATGTTGCTGAGCACGTCAATAGCAAACTTACTCAAAATAGTAGTTCAAACTAAGACTACAAAAATGAGAATCTCAGATAGAGATTCAATACTATCGAAAGAAAGTTGAGAAAAATGGCAGAAAAAACATATCCTATGACACTTGAGGAAAAAGAAAAACTAGAAAAAGAATTAGAAGAATTGAAATTGGTCCGTCGTCCAGAAGTGGTAGAACGTATTAAGATTGCTCGTTCATACGGCGACCTTTCAGAAAACAGTGAGTATGAAGCAGCTAAGGATGAACAAGCCTTTGTCGAAGGTCAAATCTCTAGCTTGGAAACAAAAATTCGTTATGCTGAAATCGTCAATAGCGACTCTGTTGCCCAAGATGAAGTCGCAATTGGTAAAACAGTGACTATCCAAGAAATTGGTGAGGACGAAGAAGAAGTTTATATCATTGTAGGTTCAGCTGGTGCAGATGCCTTTGCAGGTAAGGTTTCAAATGAAAGCCCAATCGGACAAGCCTTGATTGGTAAGAAAACAGGTGATACAGCAACCATTGAAACACCTGTTGGTAGCTATGATGTAAAAATCTTGAAGGTTGAAAAAACAGCCTAAGGATAAAAAGGAGTAGAAAGATGGAAATACCCTTCTTTACTCCTTTTTAGGTTTAAACAGAATTGGAGACTATATGAGTTCAAAAAAGAAGCAAAATAAGATGGAGCGTGGTCTGACCAATCGTCACGTACAGGTTATGGCCATTGCTGGAACAATCGGGACAGGACTCTTTTTGGGAGCAGGTCGCTCTATTAGCCTAACAGGTCCTTCCATTGTACTGATTTATATGATTACTGGAGCTTTCATGTTCCTTATGATGAGAGCGGTTGGGGAAATGCTCTACCAAGATCCTGAGCAACATACCTTTATTAACTTTATCACGCGCCATTTGGGTAAGGGCTGGGGTCATTTTGCGGTCTGGTCTTACTGGTTGTCTGTTGTCTTTATTGGTATGGCGGAAATTACAGCTATTTCTCACTATGTTCAGTTTTGGTTCCCTAGCTGGCCAAGTTGGATGATTGAGATTGGATTTTTGACCATTCTAGCCTTGGTCAATCTGATTGCGGTTAAGCTCTTTGGAGAAGTTGAGTTTTGGTTTGCTATGGTCAAGATTGTAGCTATTTTAGCTATGATTGCCACAGGGGTCTTTATGGTCTTGACAGGCTTTAAGACACCTCATGGAGTAGCAAGTTTGGCTAATATTGCTGACAATTTCTCCCTTTTCCCAAATGGTGGAGTGAACTTTGTCATGGCCTTCCAGATGGTATTCTTTGCCTATCTCATGATTGAGTTTATCGGGGTAACGACTTCAGAAACCAAAAATCCGCGTCAGGTATTGCCAAAAGCCGTTAAGGAAATTCCCTTGCGTATCGCTTTTTTCTATGGAGGTGCCCTATTAGCCATTATGGCTATCATTCCATGGCGTGAACTTGCTTCTGCTGATTCTCCTTTTGTAACAGTATTTGAATTGGCAGGTATCAAGTGGGCAGCGGCCTTGATTAACTTCGTCGTTTTGACCTCAGCAGCCTCTGCCCTTAACTCAACCCTTTATTCAACAGGGCGTCATTTATACCAGATTGCTCATGATTCGCCAAATCCATTCCTAAAAGCAATCAAGGCAGATACCCTTTCTCGCCACAACGTGCCACAAAATGCCATCATTGCCTCAGCGGTTCTGATTGCCCTAGCGGCCTTTATCAATATCTTGCCAGGTGTTTCAGATGCCTTCGCCTTGATTACGGCATCATCATCAGGTGTCTATATCGCTATTTATATCTTGATTATGGTGGCTCACCTTAAATATCGCAAGTCGCAGGACTTTATGGCGGATGGCTACCTCATGCCCCATTATCGTTTCCTAAATCCTTTAACCATGCTCTTCTTTGCCTTTGTCTTTGTAACCCTCTTTTTACAAGAGTCTACATTTGTCGGAGCAATCGGATCAGCTATCTGGATTATCGGTTTCGGGATTTACAGCCAGTGGAAATTTAGAAAATAGATTTGAAACTCATCAGCTTAGGTTGGTGGGTTTTTCTTTGAGATCAAGCCAAAAAAGCACCAGAGTCTAAAGTGACTTTGGTGCTTTAAAGTTGTATACATTTTGTTGTTTACTACTGTTGATAGTTATTCTTCATCTTCCGTAGGGAATGGAATGCCCGTTTTATTTAGTCGTTGAACTTCTTGGATAAATGCATTTTTCCAAGTAATCATATATGATAGTGGGAAAAGGTCGTTCTGGGCATCAATGTAATGAAGAAGAATATTAGCTCGTTCAATAGCCTTAGGGTTGTTTTGTCGAAGTAGATTGTATACTTCATACATGTTCAAAAAAAATAGGGGCTGCATTACAATGACAGCGTAGGCTTCTTGAGTTAGTATTAGTTTTAACTTATAGATGAGTTTTTCAGCTTTATTATAGTAGCCATAGCGAGAGTAAGTCCTCACCAAATTAATACCACAGTGAATATATAAGCGAGCAAAATCTAGAGTTTTATATTGAACCTCATCTAATCCTTTAACGATTAGATTTTCGAGGTATTCAAGGAATTGTACTTCAAAAAATTGATCTTCAAAACTAAGGAGAGTAATAACAATACTAAAATCATGAATATAAAGTGTATCTATACTTAAGATATAGTCAATCAAGTAATGAACAGCTTCTACTTCATCAGGAGTGAATTCACCCGATCTCGTTATACGTTTGCTAGTGCATAATTTTATTATGTAATATTGTGTGAGATTTGTCCACTCGCTTTTTTCCCCTAATAGTTGTCTGGCTTTGGTCATATCATTTTTATTGACTGCATTTCTAATTTGTCTTGTTCTTTGAGCATCCTCACCTTTAATATTTAACACTTCTGCATAGTCTTCTGACTCTAAATTAAATCTGTTCAAAATTTCAAAAAAAGTATCGACTTTGACAGTTGCTAAACCTTTTTCAAAACGACTGAGGTTGTTGGGAGTAATGGCATCTCCAGCAGCCTCTTTAAGGCTCATATTGCGATCTTGACGGAGTTTATAAATGATTTCTCCATAGTGTTTTGATTCCATAATGTTCTCCTTGAGCTTTATTGGTTTTATTATAACTTAAATTTCTCCATTTTTGGAAAAAACTACTGTTTTTAGTAGATTTTTTTTAAAAGTCGGGGGGGGGTATAAATTTCTACTGTTTTCAGTAGAAATATCCAAAAAGGGGATTATTTACTGTATAATCAAGTCAATCAAAAGTAAAGGAGATAAGGATGAAAAAGTCCCTGGTTATAACAACTGCTACAGTTGCTGGTTTGGGTGCCGCTGCAACTGCCACAACAGTATTTGCTACTGAAGCGCCAACTGGAAACACAGTAACTACTGCGGTCAACGATAAGGTCACAGACAAAGACCTTTCTGATGCTGAAAAACGCGCTGTAGATACCGCTAAAGATGCTGACCAAAAAGCAAAAGATGCGGGTCAAGCTAAAGATGAGCTCAAAAAAGTGCAAACAGACAAAGACGCTAAGAAAGCTGAAAAAGAAGCCATTGAAAACGAACTTGAAAAGGCAAAAGACGCTACACCTGAAAAAATCAAAGATGAAACAGATGATGTAGACGCTAAAGAAAAGGCTAAAGCCGACAAAGAAGCAGATGCCAAAGATAAGGCAACCCAAGTCGACCAAAAGACTGACGAGGCCAAACGTGCTCACGATGAACTTGATAAAGCCCGTACAGATGTCGAAAAGGCTGACAAAGAGTTGAAAGACGCAACAGAAGACTTTGACCCAGCTGCGAAAGAAAAGGCTCAACAAGAAAAAGATGACGCGGATAAAGATGTTCTTGTAAAAGACAAAGCTAAACGTGATGCGGAAACAGAGCTAGAAAAAGCAAAAGAAGACGACAAAACGCGCGAAGATAAGAAAGTTCAAGAACGTCAAAACAAAGACGACAAAGAAGCAGATAAAGCAGCAAAAGAAGGCGCAGTCAAAGATGCGGAAAAAGCCATTAAAGACGCGGAAGAAACGCTGAAAACCGCTCAATATCCAAAAGAGGTCGTCCTAACTCCAGAATGGCGAGACAAAGCAAAAGAGTTGATTCGCAAATACAAAGAACCATATCCAGAACCATATCCAGATATGACAGGTATGGACCTAGACCAAATCAACAAAGCTGATGAAGCTTGGAGCGCTCGTCGCAACGTTTGGTTGGAACAACATCGTAAAGAAATGCGTCGTTTACAGGAAGAATTGAGTCAACTTGACGAAGGTACTCGTGACAAGTGGTTAGAACTTGTGCGCAACATTACCACAGATGGACTTCAAGATGAAGAAACAGACGTCAAATATGACCCCAATAACCTTCCTCAAGATATTGTAGATGAATTGAATAACCGATTTATTACTCTTCTCAACAGTCTTCGTAAGCAATTAGACTTGCCAGAGGCAAAAATCAATACAAATAATAAAGATTTTGCCAAAGAAGTTGCAAAAATTTACAAAGACAATGACTACCAAGAAGAAGGTCATTTTGGACGCGGTATCAATGAAGTTGCACGAAAACGAGGATTAAAAGCTTCTGAAAAGCCAGGTGTCGAAACGACAGAGCAATATTATGAAAACCTTATGCCAATTGTAAGACGTGGGGATAAGATGACAAAACGAGCGTTAGTGGAACAGGTGACCGAAAAGTTCATGGTATTCTTCGCAGAAGGTGATTTGACGGGAGGCTACGGCCACTTCTTTAGTCTCTTAACCGCCGATAATCTAGGATTGAGTACATCACTGATTAAAGGTGGTAAAGCAGTAGACGATTATCCGATTGAATCCGGTTTTGACCATGTACTCCGTATTCATGTTTTACATGTAAAAGACGCAGATTATATCAACGACACTGATTCAACCGCGCAAAAAGCTAAATACGACGAACTCTACGGACCAAACTCTAAAGCCAATCTTCCAACCCCAACGGTGAAAGACAAACAAGAAGTTGAAGCCGAATTGGAAAAAGCTAAAGCAGACAAGAAAACGGCTGAAGACAACTTGGAACAAGTGAAAACAGAACTTCAAGAAATTGAGAAACGCATTGCCGACTTGGAAAACGAAGTGTCAGAAACACCAACTAAAGAAGCAAAACGTGCGGAAGCTGTCAAAGAGCTTGAAAAAGCTAAAGAAAAAGCAGAAGATGCCAAACGTAAGTTGGAACGTGCGACACTGGACGACAATGCCAAATCATTACGTCTAGAAAAAGCTCGCAAGGCAAAAGCCGAAGCGGACAAAGAATTGGCTAAGAAATTAGCAGAAAGTCAACAAAAAGACAAAGACTTGGAAACTGCGAAGATTGAGCGTTTGAAAGCGGACAAAGAATTGAAAGACGCGGAAGACGTACTACAAAAAGCAAAAGACAAGTTGGCAGAAACCCTTCGTTTGAGCCAAGAAAAAGGCAAACTGGAAGCAGAATTGAAAGCTAAGTCAAAAGAATTGGATGAACTCTGCAAACACGTAGATGATTTGAAACGAGACGTGAAGCAAAAAGAAGACGAAGCCGAGAAAGCGAGAAAAGTCAAAGACGAAGCAGAACGTGAGTATCAAAAATTGTTGCTACGTAAGACAATCGACGACGCTATTATTCCAGAGCAACCAGAATTCAAAGGTGGCGTAAACGGCCCAGGTGCGATTCAACCAGAATTACCAGAATTGCCACTTGATGAACCTAAAGTTGATGAACCTAAAGTAGAACAGCCAAGAGTCGAACAGCCTAAGACAGAAGAACCTAAGGGTAAGCAGCCAAAGGTTGAACAACCAAAGACTGAAGAACCCAAAGTAGAGCAACCAAAAGGTGAAGAACCAAATCAAGAGCCTAAAGGTGACAGACCAAGTGACCAACCGAATGCCGACAAACCAGGTCAAGATGGTGACCAGAACGTGAAACCTGTGGGACAAGCACCAAGCTATCAAGCGCCTGCGGTTCTATCTCCAGCCCAAGAAGAAGCTGGACAAAAAGCACTGCCAAATACTGGCAGTCAAGTCAGCCTACTAGCTTTATTAGGATATGGCTTCTTGGCAGGATTAGGAATTATTTTAAAGAAAAAGAGGGATAAAAATTGAAAAAGAAATTTGCGTTTGTATTATCGTTAGTAACGAGCTTATTGCTTCTCGCAGCCTGCTCATCAGCAGATGGGACTTATGTCTATCAAGGTAGCATGCCATTTATGGAAGAAGCAACTGTGACCATCAAAATCAAGGGTGATAAGGGACAAGTTCATACCAAAGGAAAAACGATTGGTATCCTGACAGAAGGAAAGCCAACGGAGCAGACAGACGAGATGAAGGTTAATCAGAAAGAAAAGACTCTTGAATTGTCTTCACTGAAACTAGGTTATGAGATTAAAGGTGGAGAGTTGACTATTACTTCAGATCCTTCTGGTATACTAGCTGGTAAATCTTTTAAAAAGAAATAAAAGGAGGTATTATGTCCAAGAAAAGCATCTTAAGTGGCTTGTTATTGGCTAGCTCAGTGCTTTTATTAGCAGCCTGTGGGCAACAAGCTAGCCAGACAAGTGAGGGAGAGTCGGCTGACGCTACAGTCCAAACCAGTGCTTCAGACGCCAAAAAAGCTGAACAAGCCAAGATTGATTACCAGATTGTCTATCAGAATATCTTAGACTCCTATAGAGAGCGAGTTAAGACTGCGCAAAAACAACAAATGCCACAGAATTCGACAGGTGACAAAGAAGAGTCTTATATCGATTCCATTTTGTTTGATTACCAAGGGAAAGACATCAGCTATACTTTCTACGATATCAATAAAGATGGGAAGAAAGAATTGTTGATCAAACAAGATAAGGTTCTACTTGGGATTTATTATCTGACAGATCAAGGAGCTCAGCTAGTCAAGGCTGGTGGGGTTGCGGGGAGAGGCGGTTCACGTCAAATCTTGATTCCTTATGAAAATGGAACTATCTCTTACTTGATTTTCAGCGCTTCTAGACCAGAGGCCATTGCTAAAACCTATCTCTTTGCAGATGGCCGTTATCAGGAAGCCAGCTCAGTTAACTATGATTTAAGAGAGACAGATGATCCTTCAAGTTTACAAGGGTTAGATGGGGTTAAAAAGCTTGATTTGAAAGGCTTGAACTGGTTGATTTTTGATGATGCTTCAGCTAGTCGTCCCTTTATTGACCTAGAGGAGCAAGGCAAGGGACCTGGTGCTCATCTGGCTGAGATTTACCAGAAAAACTTCAGTAGTATCAAAGGCACTTGGAAGAATAACAAGGGTGGTGAAGTCACTTTTGACGAGAATGGCTTTACAAATGGAGCAGTCTTGACTCCAGCGGCACCGCAGATTGTAAATAATATGGCTAAATTTGGCATGGGGTCAAGTTCAGGACCTGGAGGTGCATCTGTTACCCTCATTCCGCAAGGAGTTGTGCATCCAGACTTTAATGCAGGCGATGCAACTTATACAGATGCATCTGACAGTAGCAAGGATCGCTTATTGATTGCCCAATATGCAGGTGCATTATCCGATCCAAACGAATTTTATTATAAGGTTAGTGAATAAAAAAGGAGAAATAGAAAATGAAACTAAAACACGTATTGACAGGATCAGTGATGGGGTTGAGCCTCGTGATGGCAGGGGTTATCACAACAAGTGTACTCCCTACAAGCAGTGTAGAAGCTGCAGAATACCGTAAGGTCTATGCGGATGTAACTGCCCAAAAGGGACTAGATGGAAACTTTTACTTGGAAGTAGTTGGAGATCGTCCAGATGTCTCTGTTTCAAGTAGCTTGTTAAAGTCTTTTGAAGTTTTAGAAGCAGATACAGGACGAGTATTAATTTCAAACGGTACTTTAAGGATTGATCCAGTTACAAATGGGGAAGCTAAGAAAAATGTTGGTAGAGCAAAGTTTGATTTATCTTTGCGAAATGGGAACCCTTACCCTGATGGAACTTATCTGGTTTCCTTTAAGGATTGGACACTTTCTCATGAATCAGGTTACTTCACTTTGGTTGGAGCTATTAAATTGACAATTAAAGATGGAGAATTTGTTAAGTATGAAAAAGTTAACTTAAAACCAACATCAACACCTGAGCCAAAAACTCCAGAACAGCTAAATGGAGAGAATGGTTGGGTAGGTCGTTCTTACTACCAAAATGGCCAAAAAGTTTTTAGCAAATGGATCTATGATTCAGAGTATAAGTCTTATTTCTATTTGAACGCTGCTGGTGAGTACGTGGAAAATGCTTGGGTAGGGAACTACTATCTCAAGTCAGGTGGTTACATGGCTAAGAGTGAATGGATTTATGATGGCAACTACGGTTCTTACTATTACTTGACATCAGAAGGCAGCTATGCGCGTAATGCTTGGTCAGGAAGTTATTACCTTAAATCAGACGGTAAGATGGCTAAGAGCGAGTGGATTTATGACAACGATTATAAAGCTTATTACTATTTGACATCAGAAGGAAGCTACGCTCGTAATAAATGGGTAGGAGATTATTACCTTAAATCAGATGGTAAAATGGCTGTTAGCGAACGTACACCAGATGGTTATCGTGTAGATGGATCTGGTAAATGGATCAAATAATTCTATTTTGGTTATACAAAGGAGATCTTAAGTGGAAGAGTTGGAAAATAAGGTAAACGAAGAGACTTCAAATAATACAGAAGTTTCGGAGCAAGAGACAAGCGTTAAGCAGGAAAGTGAACATGCCAATCCTGTAGCTCCTGTCTCAAGTCAGCTAGGATTTGTGGATAAGGTAAAACACATCATTGAGACACGACGTAAGGAAACTCTTGGTGTGCTGATTGCTCTTGGACTTGCTATTATCGCTTTTGTAGGTTATAACTTTTATCAAGGGCAACCTAAAAGTTTAGCAAAAGAAGTTAGGGTTGAATTTTCAGGCTATTCAGAGTCAGGGACTTTGACCTATAATGAAGAAGTGATTGCGGCCATGATTAAGGAACTATCCTACAAAAAAGCTGGATTTAACAAGGAACAAGCTCAGGCTCTTTCCCATAATGACCCTGTAGCCTTATCAGCTTTGGCAACCAATCCGCAATTAGCCTCAAAAGCTTCTCTAGCTAAGGCTATGATTAGCAGTGTTCGTTATGAGTTTGATAAGAAAAGTGAGTTAAAAAATGGGGACGAAGTGACCTTCACAGTCACAACAACTTCGCAAAATTCACCTATTAAAGCTGAAAAGAAAACATTTAAGGTTGAAACACTGAAGGAATATGAAAAAGTTTCAAAAGAAGACCTTTTGAAATTGACTCCTGTAAGTTTTGAAGGTTTTAATGGCTATGGTCGAGTATCTATTCCTGAAACAAAAGATGAAGAAGATATCTTCACTATTGATGGCGATTCTAATCCTAAAGATTTGAAAAATGGTGATAGCATTAAACTTGTAGTTCGTGATTACTATTTGAAAAAATTGAAGAAGGAAGGGAAAGTACCTGCCGAAAAGAGTTTTGAAGTTCCAGTTTCAGGCCTAAAAGAGGTCAGTGAGATTAAGGAATTAAAGGATATTCTTAAGAAAATTGAAGACTACAGTAAGTCTGAAAACAAGAATAGCTCTTCATCTTCTTATACCCTAGAACCTCAAGGAACTTTCTTAGGAGTATTTTCATCAAGTAACAGTGCTTATGAAAATGTTATTGGTCTAAGTATCATCTATAAAGTCACTGAAACCAAGTCGGATGGGTCTAAAGAAACTCATTTTAAAGATTATGGTTATGCAGCAGGAGTCAAAAAAGATGGCAGTGTAGATATGGATAAGCTAGACAAATTACAGTTTAACACTACGACAGATTTAGAAGGGTTGAAGTCTTATTTATCGAATTATAAATTAAAAGAATATAAGCAGTGATAGTATTTTATTGATTTGATAAAACAGATTTCACAACGAAGCAACAAGCATCTCCAAGAGGGGGTGCTTGTTTGTTCATTTGATGTCTATGCAAGCTGAGATACTCAATTTTCCTTTGGTTTGACAGTCTATTGAAATAAGACTATAATCAAGCTGTATCAGTTTTCGAGGAGGTTTGGATGTACTTTAGATTGGAAAATAAGGAATCCCAGAAGGCGCAAGAAATAGGGAATTTGATTCGTGTTTATAACCGTTCAAAAAGAGAAGAGGCTGAAAGTGAGCCATTGAATCTGTATGTTGAAGATGAAAAGGGCAATCTTCTGGCAGGCTTAGTAGCAGAGATTTTTGGTAATTGGTTGGAAATCGAGTATTTGTTTGTAAAAGAGGAACTGCGAGGGCAAGGAATTGGCTCAAAACTATTGCAACAGGCTGAAAGTGAAGCTAAGAATCGAAACTGTCGTTTTGCCTTTGTCAATACTTACCAGTTTCAAGCGCCAGACTTTTATCAGAAACATGGCTACAAGGAAGTCTTTAGGTTACAAGACTATCCCTACACAGGAAAAAGATTTTATTACCAAAAGGATTTGTAAGGTGAATAAAGCAAAAAGGGGCTTTATATAAGTATGGAGATATGATGGTGGCTATGGGTAATGTTTAAGTAGATTCTCGATAAATACCAATTAAATCCTACAAATTGTGTCTTTCTAGACGATATTGAAGACAATGCAATCGTAGCTGAGAAGTTGGGAATCAAGGTCTATCAGGTTAAGAAAAGAAGTGATGTTATCTAAATTTTGAAATCCTATATTTAAAGTCAAAACTCTCTATCTTTTTGTGGTAGAGAGTTTTTTTGTTAATAAAATTTTACAAAATGACATTTATATATTGCATTAAGTTAGATATATGATATAATGTTGTTAAAAAGAGGCGCAACTTTTTAAAATTAATGAGAATCAAAGAGAAAACCAAGAATATTAATGGAGGAATAAAAAATGGAAGTTATAAATGTAAGTAAGCATTATGGTCATTCAATCATTCTCAAAGATATAAATTTTGCACTTAATAAGGGTGAAATTGTTGGTCTAGTAGGGAGAAACGGAGTTGGCAAGAGTACATTGATGAAAATTCTTGTTCAGAATAATCAACCGACTTCAGGGAATATTATAAGCAGTGATAATGTTGGGTATTTAATTGAAGAACCAAAATTATTTTTATCTAAAACAGGTTTAGAGAATTTAAAATATCTGGCAAATTTATATGGTGTTGACTACAATCAAGAAAGATTTGGAAGTTTGATTCAAGAGTTAGATTTGACTCAGTCTATTAATAAAAAAGTAAAGACTTATTCTTTGGGTACAAAACAAAAATTAGCTTTGCTTCTAACCCTCGTTACGGAACCTGATATATTGATTTTAGATGAACCGACTAATGGTTTAGATATTGAATCATCACAAATAGTTTTAGCGGTTCTAAAAAATTTAGCTTTACATGAAAATGTGGGAATTTTAATATCGAGTCATAAATTAGAAGATATTGAAGAAATTTGTGAAAGGGTTCTTTTCTTGGAGAACGGTCTTTTGACATTCCAAAAAGTAGGAAAAGATAGCCATAATTGCTTGTTTGAGATAGCTTTTTCATCAGCTACAGATAAAGACATTTTCATTACCAAACAAGAATTTGGGGATATTGTTCAGGAAGAGGGACTGAAAATTACTATGTCTGGGAATATTCAAAGTAGTGAGCTTTTTAAATTTTTTAACGAAAACTCTATTAAAGTAGTTGATTTTGAAACTAAAAAAGAGACGCTTAAAGATATTTATCTAAATCGTTCAAAATAAAGGAAGGTTATAATCATGAAATTAAATAAATTGAATTTTCTTAAGGAAAATATAAGAAATTTATATTCATCAGGCGTAATATATCTCGGATTGATTATCTCGTTTATACCGCCGATACTGGTTACATTCTTTATTCTAAAGACTCAAGGGACATCGCTTGGTATTAAGCATATTTCAAACTTTTATGCTATGCTCGGTATGTTAATGGCTGTTATACATGCTAACCGAATTATTAGCAGGGATTTTTCCCACAATATGATCAGTTTATTTTATAATCAACAGAAAAATCGGATGATTTATGTCTTGTCCAATTTTCTATATGCCATCTCAGTTTCCATTATCTATGCTTTGAATGGTATTGTGTTACTAGTCATCGTAAGTAAATTGGGTGTTCCAGGTGATTTAGGATTAGATTTTATAGCAGCCATTGTAGTCAATACAATTTTGTTAGTCCTATTTTATTTTCTATTATCTTACATTTTCTATTTATACAAATTGAAAAGTGGCTTGGTATTTGGTATTTTAGTAGCTTTACTACTCTTTGTCCCTAATATATTAAATACGATTATGACGAATACTAGTAATGATTTGTTTATCAAAGCAATTGAACTTCTTCCTTTTTATTCTTTACCTGTATTTGTGGCTTCAAATACGATGTCTATTAGTCAGTATCTTGTGGTAATCACTACAATCATTTTATTGTACTTTTTCACTCTCAAGAAAAGCAAGAAGTATTCATTTTAGTTTTATTTAGTATTATTTTGTAGACTGCAAATTCAGCAAAAAACCAGTCATCTTGCTATGCTCCTGCTCTTGCTGTGTACACGTTTTTGTCTTATGCTAGACTCATTTCCAAAAGCATTATATAATAGTGATATGAAATCAATTAAACAAGAAATACAAGCAATCAAAACTCGTTTAAAAGACCCTACTAAAGCTAATACTAAACAAAAAATCAAATAGCAAACTAGAAAGTTTATTTCAAACAATCCAACATACTGATTTTAGGCTGAAGATAATATTGGGGTGCTAATTAATGAGGTTATAATAAATAGCTGACAGCTTGTGTTGGTTTTGGATTTTTTAAGAGTAGATGAGTATTAAAATTATAAGGAGGACGCAGGTGGCTAAAAATTTAAAATTAAAATTAGCTCGTGTAGAGCTTGATTTAACACAAGGTCAACTGGCAGAGGCTGTTGGTGTGACACGCCAGACTATTGGTTTGATAGAGGCTGGAAAATACAATCCCAGTCTCTCGCTCTGCCAGTCCATTTGCAGATGTTTAGGGAAAACCCTAGACCAATTATTTTGGGAGGAAGAAGATGGTAAATAAATTTATTCATTATCAATTACTTGACGAAAGAGAAGAACAACTAATCAATAAAGCTGGGGCAGAGTCTTTTTCACTCTTTATTGGGCTTGTACTTCTAAGCTATTTGGTGGCTGTATTGGCTCCATCTCTTTTTAATCCGAATTTTCTAGTCTATACTCTGATAGTAGGGATTTTCTTCTTTTTCAATCGTGCCCGTTATCTGGGAGTGACCTACTATAGTCGTTTTCATTTTACGATTTTGGGTTGTTTTTTCCTAACCTTGGCTATTACGGCTCTTTTGATGTTACAGAATTATCAATTCAACATAGAAATTTATCAGCACAATCCTTTGAACGTTAAATACCTATCTGCTTGGGTCATTACTTATGTTATTTACCTTCCCTGGGTCTTTATCGGCAATCTTGGTCTGAAGAGCTATGGTAAATGGGCTCAGAAAAAATTTGAGCAAGACATGGATGAACTGGAGAGTGGAGAATAGCTTGTTACTCTTTTCTCAATCCACCTAAAATGTGATATAATAGTATTAATTTATTGGAATACATGAAAGTTTTTGAAAATTTTCATGTGTTTCTAGCTAAGGAAGTAGGAAAAGTATGTATCCAGATGATAGTTTGACATTGCACACGGACTTGTACCAGATTAATATGATGCAGGTTTACTTTGACCAAGGGATTCACAACAAGAAGGCGGTCTTTGAGGTGTATTTCCGCCAACAGCCTTTTAAGAACGGCTATGCGGTTTTTGCTGGTTTGGAAAGGATTGTGAGTTATCTTGAAGACCTGCGTTTTTCAGATAGTGATATTGCCTATTTGGAGTCGCTAGGCTATCATGGGGCATTCTTGGACTATCTCCGCAATTTCAAGTTGGAGTTGACCGTTCGTTCTGCCCAAGAAGGGGACTTGGTCTTTGCTAATGAACCGATTGTACAGGTGGAAGGCCCTCTAGCCCAATGTCAATTGGTCGAAACGGCCCTTTTGAACATCGTCAACTACCAGACATTAGTGGCTACTAAGGCAGCTCGTATTCGTTCGGTTATCGAAGATGAACCTTTGATGGAGTTTGGAACACGTCGGGCGCAAGAAATGGATGCGGCTATCTGGGGAACACGAGCAGCGGTGATTGGTGGTGCCAATGGAACTAGCAACGTGCGTGCTGGTAAACTCTTTGACATTCCTGTCTTGGGGACCCATGCCCACGCCTTGGTACAGGTTTATGGCAATGACTATGAGGCTTTCAGGGCTTACGCTGCGACCCACAAAAACTGTGTCTTTCTTGTGGACACCTATGACACCCTTCGCATTGGGGTACCCGCTGCCATTCAGGTGGCGCGTGAGCTGGGTGACCAGATTAACTTTATGGGTGTTCGGATTGACTCTGGGGATATTGCCTACATTTCTAAGAAAGTCCGTCAGCAACTGGACGATGCTGGATTTACAGAGGCTAAGATTTATGCTTCAAATGATTTGGACGAAAATACCATTCTCAACCTCAAGATGCAAAAGGCCAAGATTGATGTCTGGGGTGTGGGAACTAAGCTGATTACAGCTTATGACCAGCCAGCTCTTGGTGCAGTTTACAAGATTGTTGCAATCGAAGATGAAAATGGGAACATGCGCAATACGATTAAGCTGTCTAATAATGCTGAAAAAGTGTCTACACCAGGTAAGAAGCAGGTGTGGCGCATTACCAGTCGTGAAAAAGGCAAGTCAGAAGGAGACTATATCACTTATGATGGCGTAGATGTTGCCAGCATGACAGAAATCAAGATGTTCCATCCGACCTATACTTACATCAAGAAGACGGTTCGTAATTTTGACGCTGTTCCTCTCTTAGTGGATATCTTCAAAGACGGAAAATTGATTTACAATCTGCCTAGCTTGACTGAGATTCAGGATTATGCTCGTAAGGAATTTGACAAGCTTTGGGATGAGTACAAGCGCGTGCTCAATCCTCAGCATTATCCAGTGGATTTGGCGCGTGATGTATGGCAAGACAAGATGGACTTGATTGACAAAATGCGTAAGGAAGCCCTCGGTGAAGGAGAAGAAGAATGAGTTTGCAAGAAACGATTATCCAAGAGCTGGGTGTCAAACCAGTGATTGATGCCCAGGAAGAAATTCGTCGTTCCATTGATTTCTTAAAAAGATACTTGAAAAAACACCCCTTCCTAAAGACCTTTGTATTAGGGATTTCTGGGGGACAAGACTCAACATTAGCAGGACGATTGGCTCAACTGGCCATGGAAGAACTGCGAGCAGAGACAGGAGATGACAGCTACAAATTTATCGCTGTCCGCCTGCCATATGGAGTGCAAGCTGATGAAGCAGATGCTCAAAAAGCCCTAGCCTTTATCCAGCCAGATGTCAGCTTGGTAGTGAATATCAAGGAATCAGCTGATGCCATGACAGCTGCAGTTGAAGCGACAGGTAGTCCTGTTTCAGACTTCAACAAGGGCAATATCAAGGCTCGTTGCCGTATGATTGCTCAATATGCCCTGGCAGGTGCCCATAGCGGAGCGGTCATTGGAACAGACCACGCCGCGGAAAATATCACAGGCTTTTTTACCAAGTTTGGTGACGGTGGTGCGGATATTCTCCCTCTTTACCGCCTCAATAAACGTCAAGGGAAACAACTCTTGCAGGAACTTGGTGCAGACCCAGCCCTTTATGAAAAAATCCCAACAGCAGACCTAGAAGAAGACAAACCTGGTTTGGCTGACGAGATAGCCCTCGGAGTCACCTATGCAGAGATTGACGACTACCTAGAAGGCAAAACAATCAGCCCAGAAGCTCAAGCAAGAATCGAAAACTGGTGGCACAAAGGCCAACACAAACGCCACTTACCCATCACCGTATTTGATGACTTTTGGGAGTAAAAAGGTCCGGGGGACCTTTTTACCCCGAGTCTAAAAATAGGAAAACGAGGCACCTCCAGTGGAGGTTTTCAGCATCTCACCTTGAAATAAAAAAGAGAGAGAAAATTCGGTAACTAGAAGAGTTCGATTTCGTCGTCTCACCCCCGCAACGATGACTAGGTTTGAAAAAGCTTGCTAGAGCGCATTTCAAACCAGACAGCGACTGCGTCAAGGAACTAGATGAAAAACTTGTTTTTTAGCTGTTGCTGAGTTTAGTACTTTTACCCCGAGCATGGAAACAAGTAAGCGAGGAAGGTCCGGGGAACCTTTTTAGCTTATTACCTTGAAATTAAAAAGCAAAGTAAATTTAAATTGAGGTTGGACAGAGAATCATCCATCAGAAAGTGAGGCGACATAATGAAAGCAATCGGTACGCAAATATTACAGACAGATCGTTTAATCTTGCGAAGATTTGTGGAAAGTGATGCAGAAGCTATGTTTCAGAATTGGGCTTCATTCGCTGAGAATCTAACCTATGTCACTTGGGACCCTCATCCTGATGTCGAGGTGACTCGAAACTCGATTCGTAATTGGGTTGCCTCCTATACAAATCCCAACTATTACAAATGGGCCATTTGTCTCAAAGAAAACCCGGAGCAGGTGATAGGAGATATCAGCATCGTTGCAATAGATGAGAACGATTTTTCTTGTGAAATTGGCTATGTGTTAGGCAAGGCTTACTGGGGTCATGGTATGATGACAGAGGCCTTGAAAGCTGTCTTGGACTTTTGTTTTACTCAAGCAGACTTTCAAGAAGTCAAGGCACGTTATGCCAGTCTCAATCCAGCTTCAGGTCGTGTCATGGAGAAGGCTGGAATGTCCTATCTAAAGACTATTAGCAATGGTGTAGAGAGAAAAGGCTATCTTGCGGACCTTATTTATTATCAGATAAGTAGGGAAGACTAGTGAATGTTCTTTTCAGTTTCCACCAAAGTCAGACTTTGTCTGGCTTTTTTTGCAACATTTTTTACATAACCTGATTAAATTCCTATTTTTTCCTATCATTGCCCCTGTTTTTTCTGGAATTTTAGGGCTATAATAGTCCTATCAAATCAAAGAATGGAGGAAGGCAATGGATAATATAATCTTTTTTATCAGTGTTTTTCTTGCTGGAATTCTTTCCTTTTTTTCTCCTTGTATTTTACCCTTGTTGCCGGTTTATGCAGGGGTCTTGTTGGATGATAAAGATGGTGCTCAGCTTTCTAGTGGAAAATATTCAATCTCAGTTGTTAGCTTATTGCGAACTCTAGCTTTTATAATAGGGATTTCCTTTATTTTTATCTTACTGGGCTATGGAGCTGGGTTTTTAGGCAATTTGCTGTATGCTTCTTGGTTTCAGTATGTGACGGGTGCGGTCATCATTCTCTTGGGCTTGCACCAGATGGAAGTCTTACATTTTCAGGGACTCTACAAGGAAAGAAGGATACAATTAAAGAGACAGGGGCAAAAGGGTAAGGGCTATAGTCAGGCATTTTTACTGGGATTGACCTTTAGTTTTGCTTGGACGCCTTGTGTGGGACCGGTTCTGGGTTCTGTTTTAGCCTTGGCGGCTTCAGGTGGTTCAGGTGCTTGGCAGGGAGCTGGTCTCATGTTAATCTATACGCTAGGTCTAGCACTACCATTTTTGGTTTTAGCTCTAGCCTCCAGCTATGTTTTGAAACATTTCCGAAAACTTCATCTCTACCTTGAAACCCTCAAAAAAGTGGGTGGTTTCCTCATTATCGTGATGGGAATCTTGGTGCTTTTGGGAAATGCTTCCATTTTGACTACATTATTTGAATAGAGAGGAAGAAGAAATGAAAAAATGGCAAACATGTCTCCTTGGAGTCGGATCAATCTGTTGCTTAGCAGCCTGTTCGGCTAAAAACATGTCAGACGAATCTACTATGAAGGAGCAAACGAAAACAGAACAAGTCAGTTCACAAACTGCTACTAAAGGTCAGGCGGTTGCTGATTTCGAACTGACGGGAGTAGATGGCAAGACTTATCGCTTATCTGATTATAAGGGTAAGAAAGTCTATCTCAAATTCTGGGCTTCTTGGTGTTCCATCTGTCTAGCCAGTCTTCCAGATACGGATGAAATTGCTAAAGATGCTGGTGATGATTATGTGGTCTTGACGGTAGTATCATCTGGACACAAGGGGGAACAAGCAGAAGCGGACTTTAAGAACTGGTACAAGGGCTTGGATTATAAAAATATTCCAGTTCTAATTGATTCATCAGGCAAACTTTTGGAAAGTTATGGTGTCCGTTCTTACCCAACTCAAGCCTTTATAGACAAGGAAGGCAAGCTGGTCAAAACGCAACCAGGTTTTATGGATAAGGATATGATTTTAAAAACATTGAAAGAAATGGGGTAGAGAAAGGTCATGAATGATAAAGTAAAATTGTTTGTCTTGGCAGGAATCTTTTTCCTAGCCATAAGCGGTTTCTATTTTCTATTGATGCGAAATGCAGGGCAGACAGATAGCTCGCAAATTGAGAAAGCATCAGTTAGCCAAGGAGGAAAAACAGTGAAAAAAACAGAAATTAGTAAAGACGCAGACTTGCACGAAATTTATCTAGCTGGGGGATGTTTCTGGGGAGTGGAGGAATATTTCTCACGCGTTCCCGGGGTGACAGATGCCGTTTCAGGCTATGCAAATGGTAGAGGGGAGACAACCAAGTACGAATTGATTAACCAAACAGGTCATGCGGAGACTGTTCATGTTACCTATGATGCCAATCAAATTTCCCTCAAGGAAATCCTGCTTCATTATTTCCGCATTATCAATCCAACCAGCAAAAATAAACAAGGAAATGATGTGGGGACCCAGTACCGTACTGGTGTTTATTACACAGATGACAAGGATTTAGAGGTGATTAACCAAGTCTTTGATGAGGTGGCTAAGAAATACGATCAACCTCTAGCAGTTGAAAAGGAGACCTTGAAGAATTTTGTAGTGGCAGAGGATTACCACCAAGACTATCTCAAGAAAAATCCAAATGGCTACTGCCATATCAATGTCAATCAGGCGGCCTATCCCGTCATCGATGCCAGCAAATATCCAAAACCAAGTGATGATGAATTGAAAAAGACCCTGTCACCTGAGGAGTATGCAGTTACCCAGAAAAATCAAACAGAACGGGCTTTCTCAAACCGCTACTGGGATAAATTTGAATCTGGTATCTATGTGGATGTGGCAACTGGCGAACCTCTCTTTTCATCAAAGGACAAGTTTGAGTCTGGTTGTGGCTGGCCTAGTTTCACCCAACCCATCAGTCCAGATGTTGCCACCTACAAGGAAGATAAGTCCTACAATATGACACGCATGGAAGTGCGGAGCCGAGTTGGAGATTCTCACCTTGGTCATGTCTTTACGGATGGACCACAGGACAAGGGGGGCTTGCGCTACTGTATTAATAGTCTCTCTATCCGCTTTATTCCCAAAAATCAAATGGAAGAAAAAGGCTACGCTTATTTACTAGATTATGTTGATTAAGAGGGCTTTCCTAAGCAGTTAGAGGAGAATTTTGCTATACTGATACTAGTAAGTGACAAAGGAGAGAAGCATGACCTATACAATCTTAATCGTAGAAGATGAATATCTGATAAGACAAGGCTTGACTAAACTGGTCAATGTAGCAGCCTACGATATGGAAATCATCGGTCAGGCTGAAAATGGAAGGCAGGCTTGGGACTTGATTCAAAAGCAGGTGCCAGATATCATTTTAACCGATATCAACATGCCTCAGCTAAATGGCATCCAGTTGGCCAGTCTGGTCCGAGAAACCTATCCTCAGGTGCATTTGGTCTTTTTAACGGGTTACGATGATTTTGATTATGCCTTGTCTGCTGTCAAACTAGGTGTGGACGATTACCTGCTCAAGCCCTTTTCTCGTCAGGATATTGAGGAAATGTTGGGGAAAATCAAGCAGAAGTTGGATAAGGAAGAGAAAGACGAGCAGTTACAAGATCTATTGACTGATAAGTTTGAGGGAAATATGGCTCAGAAAATCCAGTTCCATCTGGCTGATAGCCAATTTAGTTTAAAGTCTTTGGCCAGTGACTTGGGTTTTAGCCCGACTTATCTGAGCTCTTTGATTAAGAAAGAGTTAGGCCTGCCTTTTCAAGATTATCTGGTGAGAGAACGTGTCAAACAAGCCAAGCTCTTGCTCCTGACCACAGACTTAAAGATTTATGAGATAGCCGAAAAGGTTGGTTTTGAAGATATGAACTATTTTACCCAACGTTTTAAACAGATTGCAGGTGTGACACCTCGTCAGTTTAAGAAGGGGGAAGGTCGATGAAGCGTTCTTCTCTCCTAGTCAGAATGGTTATTTCCATCTTTCTGGTCTTTCTCATTCTCCTAGCTCTGGTTGGGACTTTCTACTATCAATCTAGTTCATCAGCCATTGAGGCTAGCATTGAGGGCAATAGCCAGACGACTATCAGCCAAACTAGCCACTTTATCCAGTCTTATATCAAAAAATTAGAAACCACCTCGACTAGTTTGACCCAGCAGACGGATGTCCTAGCCTATGCTGAGAATCCCAGTCAAGACAAGGTCAAGGGAATTCGAAATCTATTTTTGACTATCTTGAAGGCAGACCAAGATTTGAAAGCTGTTGTACTGGTCACTAAATCCGGTCAGGTCATTTCTACAGATGACAGTGTGCAGATGAAAACTTCTTCTGATATGATGGCTGAGGATTGGTACCAAAAGGCCATTCATCAGGGAGCCATGCCCATTTTGACTCCAGCTCGTAAATCAGATAGCCAGTGGGTCATTTCTGTCACTCAAGAACTTATTGATGCAAAGGGAGCCAATCTGGGCGTGCTTCGTTTGGATATTTCTTATGAAACTCTGGAAGCCTATCTTAACCAACTTCAGTTGGGTCAGCAGGGCTTTGCCTTTATCATCAATGAAAACCATGAATTTGTTTATCATCCTCAACACACAGTTTATAGTTCGTCTAGCGAAATGGAGGCTATGAAACCCTACATTGAGACAGGGCAGGGCTATACTCCAGATCACAAATCCTACGTCAGTCAAGAAAAGATTGCTGGAACTGATTGGACGGTGCTTGGCGTGTCTTCGCTGGAGAAGTTAGACCAGGTTCGGAGTCAACTCATGTGGACCTTGCTTGGAGCTAGTGTCACCTCTCTTCTTGCCTGTCTCTGCTTGGTGTGGCTTAGTCTTAAACGCTGGATTGCTCCTCTGAATGACTTGAGAGAAACCATGCTGGAGATTGCTTCTGGTAATCAGAATCTTCGTGCCAAGGAAACTGGTGCCCATGAACTGAGAGAAGTGTCTCGTCAGTTCAATGCCATGTTGGATCAGATTGATCAGTTGATGGCAGATGTTCGCAGGCAAGAAGAAACGACCCGTCAGTACCAACTTCAAGCTTTATCAAGCCAGATTAATCCGCATTTCCTCTATAACACCTTGGACACTATTATCTGGATGGCTGAATTTCAAGATAGTCAGCGTGTGGTGCAGGTGACCAAGTCCTTGGCTACCTACTTCCGCTTGGCGCTCAATCAAGGCAAGGACTTGATTTGCCTCTCTGACGAAATTAATCATGTCCGCCAGTATCTCTTTATCCAAAAACAACGCTATGGAGATAAGCTGGAATACGAAATTAATGAAAATCCTGCCTTTGATAAGCTAGTTTTGCCCAAGCTGGTGTTACAACCCTTAGTAGAGAATGCCCTGTACCATGGCATTAAGGAAAAGGAAGGTCAGGGACATATTAGAGTTTCTGTTCAGAAACAGGGTTCAGGACTAGTCATCCGCATTGAGGATGATGGGGTTGGTTTCCAAGATGCTAGCGATAGTAGTCAAAGTCAACTCAAACGTGGGGGAGTTGGTCTTCAAAACGTTGACCAACGGCTCAAACTTCATTTTGCAGAAGATTACCAGATGAAGATTGATTCTGCCCCTGACAAAGGGACGACGGTTGAAATATACATAAATGGAATAGAAACTAGCTAACTCCCAGTCAATTCTGGGAGTTTTATGCGTAATTGGGCAAGCTTTCTAGGTTGTCTATCTTGCTAAAACGTAGAAAAAACGATATGATAGATAATGACAAAAGAGGTATCAAGTATGAAGGAAAAAGACATTCAAAGAGAAACAAGCCAGATTGTAAAAGATGTATTAGAAAAGGCCAATTTGAAGCAAGGATCCATTTTTGTTTTGGGCCTTTCTTCTAGTGAAGTGATAGGTGGTCAGATTGGCAAGGAATCCAGCCAAGAAATTGGGGAAATCATCGTGAAGACCATCCTAGATATCTTAGAGGAAAAAGGAATTCATCTAGCTGTTCAAGGTTGTGAACATGTCAATCGGGCCCTCGTTGTTGAACGTCAGGTGGCAGAGCAGTTTGGCCTGGAAATCGTCAGTGTCCTTCCAACTCTCCATGCAGGAGGTTCAGGTCAGTTGGCAGCCTTCAAGTTTATGCAAGATCCAGTTGAGGTTGAATTTATCAAGGCTCATGCTGGATTGGATATCGGAGACACTGCAATTGGCATGCATGTCAAGCATGTTCAGGTTCCGATTCGCCCTCTTTTGAGAGAGATTGGGCATGCCCATGTAACGGCCTTAGCTAGTCGTCCAAAATTAATCGGAGGTGCGCGTGCGCATTATCCACAAGATTCTATTAGAAAGTCGTGAGAATGAGAAAAACAAAACAACAACTAGAAAAAATCACCAAATATTCGATTCGTAAGCTAACTGTTGGGGTAGGTCCTGTAGCCATCGGGGCCTTCCTTTTTGGTGCTAGTACTCTTTCAGTAGATAAGGTTCAAGCCAATGAAGTTGGCGGTGCTCATAGTGTTCATTACCGTTATTTGGCGGAGCAGGAATTGACCGAGTCTGAAAAAGCCCTGATTCATCATGAGGTTCCTACAGAATTTCAAGATGATGATATTCTTTATGTAGTTTATCGCAAGAAGGCGACTACCAGTCAACAACTTCCTTACACAGGAAGCAAGGAAGTCGCTCTAGCAGGTCTTGGCTTGGCAACAGCTTCTCTAGCAGTCTTTTTGGTGTCTAAAAAAGGTCGTAGAGAAGTTCTAGGTGTTCTATTGATTGGTTCTTTAGGAGCCAGTACCTTTGTACCTTATGGGACATTCGCATTTGAAAATAAAGAATTGCTTTCTTATAACCAAACTATTTCAGCCTCTACACATGAAGGCTTGGCTGAAGGGATTATCCACATTGATGGCTATGAATACATTGGCTACTTCAAGGAAGCAGAACTCCATCCATTAAGACCAGATTCAGCAGAACAGCCTCAGTTTCCAGTAGAAAAGCAAAATGCAAATGAAATCGAGAAAACAGAAGTCGTTCAAGAAAGACCTGCTGTTGCTCCAGAAACTATCGTTGAGAATCCAGTAGTAGAGACTCCAGTTGCTCCTGCTATTGAAGAAAAACCAGTTTCTGAGAAGCCTCAGACAATACAGGAAGAGAGCTTGGTGGAGATTCCTTTTGAAACAATCACAAGCCCAGATGCGAATCTAGCAGAAGGACAGACTCATATCGTCACAGCTGGAGTAAAGGGTCAGCGTCGCCTTGTAAGCAAAGTTTCAATGGTCAACGGTCAAGAAGTTAGAGAAGTCATCGAAGACCAAGTAGTCCAAAATCCTGTGTCGCAAGTCATTGCAGTCGGAACGAAGAAAGAGGTGCAACCTGCTCCAACTCCAGTACCACAAGCTGAACCAACGCATCAGGTAGCTAAAGGGACGCAAGAGGAAGGTAAAACTGGCCAAGCCTTAACACAACCTGAATTGCCAGAGGCTCCAGTTGAAGTAAAAGGAACTCAAGAAGAAGGTAAGGTAGGACAAGCTCTGACGCAACCAGAACTACCAGAGTATCATGAAGCCAAAGGTGTTCAAGAAGTAAAAGAAGGCGAGAAGCAAGGCCAAGCTTTAGTACAGCCAAAACTTCCTGAATATAAAGAACCAGTTTCAACAAAGGGAACTCAAGAACCTGGTCAAGAAGGTCAAGCACCAGTACAAGAAGTAAACCCAGAATATAAAGTAACAACAGGTACAGTTGAGAAGTCTACCGAAAGTGAATTAGATTTCACAACAGAAGTAGTTCCAGACGATACAAAATATGTGGATGAAGAAGTAGTTGAAACCCCTGGTTCTAAAGGTATCCAAGTTACGAAAACAACTTACGAAACAGTTGAAGGTGAAGAAACAGATAAAGTCCTTTCTACAACTACAGAAGTGAAAACTCCTGCCGTTTCTAAAGTCGTTAAAAAAGGAACGAAACCACTTGAAGGAACAACAGTTGAAACAAGAGAAGAAGTCATTCCTTTTGAAACAAAAGAACAAGAAGATGACACTTTAAAACGCGGAACAAGACAGGTAGCTCAAGAAGGTGTAAACGGTAAGAAACAAATTACTGAAACCTATAAAACGATTCGTGGAGAAAAAACAAATGAAGCTCCAACAGTAGAAGAAACAGTTCTTCAAGCACCTCAAGATAAAATTATTAAGAATGGTACAAAAGGTTTAGGAAAACCAACCTTAGAATGGGCTAAAACAGAAAAAGATGTCTTGAAGAAGAGTGCTACAGCTAGTTATACATTGACTAAGCCAGCTGGAGTAGAAATCAAATCGATTAAAGTAGCTCTGAAAGATAAGACTGGACAAGTTGTTAAAGAAGTAACGGTAGCTGAAAATAATTTAAACGCTACTTTAGACAAATTGAAATATTATCAAGGTTACACTCTATCTACTACAATGGTTTATGATCGTGGAGAAGGCCTAGAAACTGAAACATTAGAAGATAAAGAAATTCAGTTAGACCTTAAAAAAGTTGAAATCAAAAATATCAAAGAAACAAGCTTGATGAGTGTGGACGCTGATGGAAACGAAACAGATACTAGTTTGCTTACAGAAAAACCAGCTGATGTTGCTCCCTTATATTTGCGTGTAACCACTCATGATAACAAAACAACAAGACTTGCGGTAAGTTCTGTTGAAGAAGTTGTTGTTGATGGAAAAACATTGTACAAAGTTGTAGCAAAAGCTCCAGACTTAGTTCAACGTAGAGCTGATGATACACTAAGCGAAGAGTATGTACATTACTTTGAAAAACAATTACCAAAGATTGGAAATGTCTATTACAACTTTAAAGAACTCATTGAGGATATGCAAAAAGACCCAACTGGTGAGTTTAAACTTGGTGCAGATTTGAATGCTGCCAATGTTCCAACACCAAGTAAACAGTATGTAACAGGAACGTTTAAAGGTAAGTTGTCTAGTGATGGGGATAAGCGCTTTACAATTCATAACCTAGCGCGTCCACTATTCAACCGAGTTGAAAACGCTCATATTCATGACTTCAATCTAGGTAATGTCGATATCAACATGCCTTGGGCTAATAAGACAGCACCGCTTGGTGATATGTTTAAAAAGTCAACGATTGAAAATATTAAAGTGACAGGTAACGTAGTAGGTAACAATGATGTTACTGGTATGGTCAATAAACTGGATGAATCCAATATGCGTAATGTTGCGTTTATTGGTAATATTACAAGTGTTGGTAATGCAGGATGGTGGTCTGGTGGACTTGTAAGTGAAAGCTGGAGAAGTAACACAGACAACTCTTACATTGATGCATATATTAAAGGGAATAAAGCTAAGGTCGGTGGCCTGGTTGCTAAATTGAATCACGGTGATAACCCAATGGACGTTAGTGCATGGGGACGTCTGAAGAATTCCGTGGCAAAAGGTACGATTGATGTGAAAGAACCTCTTGAAACAGGTGGTCTGCTTCATTCTAACTGGTCGTGGGGGCTTGCTGAAAATAACGTTACCATGATGAAAGTGAAGAATGGTGGTGAGATTCTTTACGGTTCTCGTGATGCAGAGGATGATGATTACTTTGGTGCAAACTGGGTTCGAAATAATAATGTATTCGTCAATGGTGTAAGTGAAGGTAAACAATCATATTCTCGCTCTAGTCGTTGGAAGGGTGTTTCCCAAGAAGAAGCTGATGCCAGAATTGCTAAAATGGGAATTACTGCACATGAATATACAATAACTGAACATTTTGTAGATAAGTTAAACCATAAGGCAGCAAAAGCAGATACTTACAAATCTACTCAAGATTATGACGTATCTCGTGAACTTGCTTACCGTAATATTGAAAAACTTCAACCATTCTACAACAAAGAATGGATTGTAAATCAAGGTAATAAGATTCCTGCAGATTCTAAATTACTAAATACAGAAGTTTTATCTGTTACAGGTATGAAAGATGGACAATTTGTGACCGACTTATCAGATGCTGACCATATTATGATTCATTACGCTGATAAGACGAAAGAAATTAAGGCTATTACACAAAAAGAATCTAAGGTTCAACAAGTTCGTGAATATAGTATTGAAGGATTAGGTGATGTTGTCTATACACCAAACATGGTTGTTAAAGATCGTGCAAATTTGATTAATGGTATCAAAGCTAAATTAGCTTCTGTTGAACTTGATTCAGATGAAGTTCGTAAGATTAATAACAATCCTAAGATGTTATACATGGAGGAAAGCTTCAAAGAAGTTAAAGATAATCTTGATGCTTTAGTTAAAGCTTTAGTTGAAAATGAAGACCATCAATTAAATACGGACGAAGCAGCTAAACGTGCATTGATTAAAAAAGTTGAAGATAACAAAGCTAAAATCATGTTAGCTCTGGCTTACTTAAACCAATACTATGGAATTAAATTTGACGGATTAAATATCAAAAATATGATGACCTTCAAACCGGATTTCTACGGTAAGAACGTTAACGTACTTGATAGATTAATCAGCTTCGCATCAAATGGTAACAACCTAAAAGGTGATCAATCACACGATACATTTAACAGAGCTCTTGCAAGTGCTACTGGTAAAGCTAACTTACACGAATTCCTGAAGTACAACATGGAATTATTCACTAGTGAAACAGATATGAATACTTGGTTCAAGAATAACATTGCTGACAATGCTTATGTTGTTGAGAAACAATCATCAAATCCTGATTTTGCGAATAAGAAACATAAATTGTATGAAGTAATTAATAATGGACATCACGGACGTTATATTCTACCACTTCTGAATCTGAAGAAAGCGCATATGATTTTAATTACAACCTATAATACCATTGCGTTTAGTTCATTTGAGAAATATGGTAAGAATACGGCAGAAGAACGTGAAGCGTTCAAGAAGCAAGTTGATTTACGTGCGCAAGAACAAATTAATTATTTAGACTTCTGGTCAAGACTTGCTGCTGATAATGTACGTAATCAACTTCTTAAGAGTGAGAATATGGTACCATCTGCAATTTGGGATAATCATGATGTACCAGGTCTTGGTTGGGTTGACCGTATGGGACATACTAAGAATGGCGATTTTGCTCCAATTCGTGAATTCTATGGTCCGACTGATAAGTGGCACGGATACAATGGAATGGGTGCATACGCTTATATCTTCCAAAATCCACAACCACAAGAGGCTGTATATTACATCATCTCTAGCATGATTAGTGATTTTGGTACATCTGCATTCACTCACGAAACAACTCACATCAATGACCGTATGGCCTACTTAGGAACATGGCGTCACCGTGAAGGAACAGACGTTGAAGCCTTTGCTCAAGGTATGTTACAATCACCATCTGTCTCAAATCCAAATGGTGAGTATGGTGCCTTAGGATTAAATATGGCTTATGAACGTCAAAATGATGGTAATCAATGGTATAACTATAATCCTAATATGCTAGATAGTCGTCAGAAGATTGATCATTACATGAAGAACTATAATGAATCAATGATGATGCTTGATTACTTAGAAGCTGATGCGGTCATTAAGAAAAATGAAGGAACCAATGATAAGTGGTTCAAGAAAATGGATCGAGAATGGCGTTCGAATGCTGATCGTAACAGTCTAAAAGGTGAACCACATCAATGGGATAAACTTCGTGATTTAAATGATGAAGAGAAAAACATGAAGTTGACAACGATTGATCAATTGGTAAACAATAACTTTGTTACCAAGCATGGAATGCCTGGTAATGGACGTTATCGTTCAGAAGGTTTCGACACTGCTTATCAAACTGTTAATATGATGGCAGGTATCTATGGTGGTAACACAAGTAGAAGTACTGTAGGTTCTATTTCATTTAAACATAATACATTCCGTATGTGGGGTTACTTTGGTTATCTCGATGGTTTCTTAGGATACGCTTCTAATAAATATAAAGATGCTGCTAAGAAAGAGAACAATGGTTATGTTGGAGATGATTTCATCATTAAGAAAGTTTCAAATGGAAGATTCCAAAACTTAGAAGAATGGAAAACTGCTTGGTACCATGAAGTACATGAGAAAGCTCAAAAAGGCTTTGTTGAAATTGAAATTAATGGTGAGAAAATTTCAACTTATGCAAGGCTTCAAGAATTGTTTGATGAAGCAGTTGAAAAAGATCTCAAAGCGAATGGATTTGGAAATACAGTTGGTCTGAAAGAGAAAGTTTATAAACAACTCTTACAAAAATCTAATGGATTTGCTGGTGATTTATTCACTAAAGCATAATCAATAGTAAGAAAATAATAAAAAGGTAGATCAGCTTTGTCTGAATCTGCCTTTTTATGCTATACTTGAAATATGCATAGAAAAACAGTGATTGATTTTAGGGCTTTGGGAGAGAGATACACCTTTACCCAGCCCATTAAAGAGTTGAAAACGAGAAATGTAGCAGAAGTGGCAGATTTGCTGGCACAAGTGGAAAGCTACCAAGAGCAAGGCTATTATGTGGTGGGCTATGTCAGCTACGAGGCTGCACCTGCTTTTGAGGAGAAATTAGCAGTTCATAAAGCGCCTTTACTGGCAGAGTACCTGCTATATTTTACAGTTCATGATAGGGTAGAAACATCCTCTATTCCTCTGATTTATGACGAGGTTGATTTGCCTTCAAACTGGCAGGAAGTAACATCTGCAGCAGACTATGAAAAGGCGATTGCACAGATACATCATCATTTGCGGCAGGGAGACACCTATCAGGTCAACTACACCGTCCAACTCAAGCAAAAATTAAGTGCCAATCCTTTTGCCATCTACAATCGTATGGTAGTAGAGCAGGAGGCGGGCTACAATGCTTATGTTGAACATGACGAGATGGCAGTGATTTCCATGAGCCCAGAGCTCTTTTTTGAGCAAAATGACCGTGAGTTGACAACGCGACCAATGAAGGGAACGACTCAGCGTGGGGTAACTGACCAAGAAGATCTTGAACAGGCTAGTTGGTTGAAACAGGATCCCAAAAATCGCTCTGAAAACATGATGATTGTGGACCTCTTGCGCAACGATATGAACCGTATTTCTGAAGTGGGGAGTGAGCACGTGGAGCGTCTTTGTCAAGTAGAACAGTATTCAACGGTTTGGCAGATGACTTCGACCATCAAGAGTCGGTTGCGAGAGGATGTTGACCTTGTTGAAATCTTCCGTTCTCTCTTTCCTTGTGGATCTATAACGGGTGCACCGAAAATTGCGACTATGGAGATTATAAAGGACTTGGAGCCACAACCGCGTGGAGTCTACTGTGGAACGATTGGTCTCTTGCTTCCAAATGGACGACGGATTTTTAATGTGGCCATTCGGACCATTCAACTCTACAAGGGACAAGCTATCTATGGAGTTGGCGGAGGTATTACATGGGATAGCACTTGGGAATCTGAATACCGCGAGGTTCATCAAAAGGCAGCTGTTCTCTATCGTAAACAAGTTCGCTTCCAATTAATTACAACTGGAAAAATCAGCCAAAAACAACTGATGTTTGAAGAAGAACATCTGGAAAGGCTGAGAAAAGCTAGTCGGTATTTTGCCTTTCCATTTGATTCAGAAAACTTGAAACAAAAGATAGAGGAAGAGTGTCAAGCTTGTGATGATAATCAAGATTACCGTTTGCGTATTTCTCTCAGCAAATCTGGAGAGATAGAACTCAGTCGTCAAATCTTAACACCCCTTAGTCCAAGTTTTTGTCAGGCCAAACTTTGTCTGCAAGAAGCGGATTTGAATCAATCATTTACCTACTTCAAAACAAGCCACCGACCTCACTTGAGCCTAGGGGAACAGGAGAAGATTTACCATAATCAAAGAGGAGAATTGCTTGAAACCTCTATTGGAAATTTGGTTCTGAAGATTGATGGGAAACTCTATACACCATCTATCCGACTGGGAATCTTACCAGGAATTTACCGTCAACATTTGCTGGAAACAGGAGAGGTAGAAGAGAAAGTTTTGACCTTGGCAGATTTTGCCCAAGCAGAAGCCATCTATGGCTGTAACGCGGTGAGGGGCTTGTATGAATTGTCAGTAAGGGAGAACTAAATGAAACTAATATTTTTACATGGATTAGGCCAGTCAGCAGATAGTTGGAAAGAAGTGCAAGAGTTGCTTGTAGATTATCCTTCTGAAGCCCTAGAGTTATTTCCTTCTGGAGTTAGCAACTATCAACAAGCTAAAGAGCGAGTTTATCAGCATCTAGCTCAAGAGACAGAACCTTTTGTTTTGGTTGGATTGTCCTTAGGTGCTGCCCTGGCATTAGAACTATCTAGTTATGATTTACCAAATCTTCGAGCTTTGGTTCTATCAGGATGCCCGCTAAAATTAGCAGGGAATATCCTATTTTATGTTCAATTGCTGATATTTAAATTACTTCCCAAAAGAGTATTTGAAAAACAGGGAGCAGACAAAGCTCTTATGGTCGGAGTTTCTGAGGAATTGAAGACACTTGATTTAACTGATATATCAAGAACTTGTCCTTATCCAACCTTACTAATTTGTGGCAGCAAAGATAAACCGAATCTTAATTCTATGAGAAGTCTTCATAAACTAATATCAGAATCTCAATTTCAGATTATACCAGATGGTCCTCATGTCTTGAATAAGGCTAAACCAAAAGAGTTTGCTGAACAGATTAAACCTTTCCTTGAATTGCTGAAATAAGTTTGATAAAATAATAGTGAAATCGATAACATCGTTATAGGAGAAAGAAATGAATAAACGTCTATTTTTAAAAATGAGTCTGGCTACCTTGCCAGTTTTAGCCTTGTTTTCACAACCTGTGTTAGCAGAAGAAAACATTCATTTTTCTAGTTGTAAAGAAGCTTGGGCGAATGGATACGTAGATATTCACGAGGGGGATCCTGGTTATTCTGCCAAGTTAGATCGCGACCATGATGGTGTGGCTTGCGAATTGGAGAATGCCCCTAAGGGTGCCTTCAAAGCAAAACAAGAGACTACAACTCAAACTGATACAAGTTCAGCAACAACAAGTGGTTGGGTTAAGCAGGACGGTGCTTGGTACTACTTTGATGAAAATGGAAATCCAGTAAAAAATGCTTGGCAGGGAAGCTATTACCTGAAATCAGACGGAAAAATGGCCCAGAGCGAATGGATTTATGATGATTCTTATCAAGCTTGGTATTACTTGAAATCAGATGGTTCGTATGCTTATAGTACATGGCAAGGAAATTACTATTTGAAATCAGATGGTAAAATGGCTGTCAATGAATGGGTTTATGATGCTACTTACCAAGCTTGGTATTATCTAAAATCAGATGGATCTTATGTTTATAGTGCATGGCAAGGGAATTACTATTTGAAATCAGATGGTAAAATGGCTGTCAATGAATGGGTTGATGGTGGACGTTATTATGTTGGCGCTGATGGAGTTTGGAAGGAAAGTCAAGCAAATACAGCTTCTTCTAGTAATGATAGCAATAGTGAATATTCGACTGCTTTAGGAAAGGCAAAAAGTTATAATTCGTTATTCCACATGTCAAAAAAACGTATGTATAGTCAATTAACTTCTGATTTCGATAAATTTTCAAATGATGCAGCTCAATATGCAATTGATCATTTAGAAGCCGATTATAAATATAATGCCTTATTTAATGCTAAGAACTATAGAAAATTATTTAATATGTCTAAATCTGGTCTTTTCAATCAATTGACCTCTTATATAGATGGCTTTACAGAAGAGGAAGCTCAATATGCAATTGATCATTTAGATGATTAACAGATACTGTTAGGCGAAAAAATTCCTTATAATTCATTTACGCAAACCTTTGCATAAATGAGTGAATTTTGTTATACTATTACTGTAAGCATTTTCAATTAATTCATAATGAAAAAGGAGAATATGATGAGTCAAAAGATTATTGGGATTGACCTTGGTGGAACTTCTATCAAATTTGCAATCTTAACAACAGCAGGAGAAATCCAAGAAAAATGGTCTATCAAGACTAACATTTTGGATGAGGGAAGTCATATCGTAGATGATATGATTGAGTCTATTCAACACCGTTTGGACTTGCTTGGATTGGTGGCAGCGGACTTCCAAGGTATTGGAATGGGGTCACCAGGTGTGGTTGACCGTGAAAAAGGAACTGTTATTGGTGCCTACAACCTCAACTGGAAAACCCTTCAACCAATCAAAGAAAAGATTGAAAAAGCCTTGGGCATTCCATTTTTCATCGATAATGATGCCAACGTAGCAGCTCTTGGTGAGCGTTGGATGGGGGCTGGTGATAACCAACCAGACGTTGTTTTTATGACACTCGGTACTGGTGTTGGTGGCGGTATCGTCGCTGAAGGCAAATTGCTTCACGGTGTTGCTGGTGCGGCAGGTGAGCTTGGCCACATTTCTGTTGACTTTGACCAACCAATCGCATGTACTTGCGGTAAGAAAGGTTGCCTTGAGACAGTTGCTTCAGCAACAGGGATTGTCAACTTGACTCGTCGCTATGCTGATGAATACGAAGGCGATGCAGCCTTGAAACGCTTGATTGATAACGGAGAAGAAGTAACTGCTAAGACTGTCTTTGACCTTGCAAAAGAAGGAGACGACCTTGCTTTGATCGTTTATCGTAACTTCTCACGTTACTTGGGAATCGCTTGTGCTAATATCGGTTCAATCCTCAACCCATCAACAATCGTTATCGGTGGCGGTGTGTCAGCTGCAGGAGAATTCCTTCTACAAGGTGTTCAAAAAGTCTACGATGAAAATACTTTCCCACAAGTACGCACATCTACTAAATTAGCTCTTGCAACTCTAGGAAATGATGCTGGAGTTATCGGAGCAGCTTCACTTGTTTTACAATAAGATAGAAATGACAGAGCTTGGTGATTCATCAGGCTCTTTTTCAAGATCATTAACTTTTTGATTTTAGAAAGGAAATTTTAAATGAATAAGTCAGAACAATCCATGTTTGAATTGGCTTTGTCCATCGCAAAAAAAGCACATGAGGGACAATATGATAAGGCTGGAGTAGTTTATATCAAACACCCTCTTTTTGTAGCAAGTCTGGTCGATACGCAAGAAGAAAAAGCAGTCGCTCTATTGCACGATGTTCTTGAAGATAGCCCTTATACAGCAGAAGAACTAATATTGGCTGGTTTACCAGAGACTGTTGTTACTGCAGTGCAGGTACTGACCAAGAAAAAGGGACAAGATTATCAACAATATTTGGAACTTGTTAAATCGAATCCTATAGCACGTTGTGTCAAATTAGCAGATTTGAAACATAATTCAGATTTATCTAGACTTAGTTCTTTGACTGAGAATGATTTGGAACGATTAGAAAAATATAAAAAAGCGATTGATTATCTGAGCATGTAGAAAATCTTTTTTTATGCTATACTAGTTAGGACAATGAATGAGGTGAGAGAGAATGACAAAAGCAGATACTATTTTTAAAGAAAATATTGAACGAATCCTCAAAGACGGTGTCTTTTCTGAGCAGGCTCGTCCTAAGTACAAGGATGGGACTGTTGCTAATTCCAAGTATGTAACGGGTGCCTTTGCAGAGTATGACTTAGCAAAAGGGGAATTCCCCATCACAACCTTGCGTCCCATTGCAATCAAATCCGCCATAAAGGAAGTGCTCTGGATTTACCAAGACCAGTCAAATAGCCTAGAAGTTCTCAATGACAAGTACAATGTTCACTATTGGAATGACTGGGAAGTGGGTGATACAGGAACTATTGGTGAGCGTTACGGGGCGGTCGTTAAGAAACACGACATCATCAATAAGCTTCTCAAGCAGTTGGAAGCCAACCCTTGGAACCGCCGCAATATTATCTCTCTCTGGGATTACCAAGCTTTCGAAGAAACAGATGGGTTGCTCCCGTGCGCCTTTCAGACTATGTTTGATGTCCGCCGTGTAGATGGAGAAATCTATCTGGATGCGACCTTGACCCAGCGTTCGAACGATATGCTGGTGGCCCACCATATCAACGCTATGCAGTATGTGGCTCTTCAAATGATGATTGCCAAGCATTTTGGCTGGAAGGTTGGAAAGTTCTTCTACTTTATCAACAACCTCCATATCTATGATAATCAATTTGAACAAGCTCAGGAATTGCTCCGTCGTGAGCCATCAAACTGCCAACCACGCTTGGTTTTAAATGTTCCTGATGGGACTAGTTTCTTTGATATCAAAGCAGAAGACTTTGAGTTGGTGGATTATGACCCTGTCAAGCCACAGTTGAAGTTTGACCTAGCTATTTAAAAGAATAGAAAAAAGAAGTTGAGACAATGAATCCCAACTTCTTTTGTTTCTTAACGTGATACGCGGCGACGAGCTGCTTTTTTACGGTTTTCTTCGATGAAAGCTGCTTTTTGCTCTTCTGGTTCGATCACTTTCTTTTTAAATGCGTATACTGCACCTGCGACGGCAGCGACAGTTCCTGCGACACCTGTTACAAGACCTTTAGCGAATCCTTTAGCCATGAGTCTTCCTCCTTTATCTTCTTAATCAGCCAGCCTCCTCAAGAGGTCACATTTTTCTGACTGACCTTTTTGTGTTATAATAATAGTAACGAAAAAATGGGAATTTTTCAAGGAAAAAAGATGAAAACAAAAATAATTGTGATTGTTGGACCGACTGCAGTTGGAAAAACAGCCCTTGCCATTGAAGTTGCCAAGCGTTTTAATGGCGAAGTGGTTAGTGGAGATAGCCAGCAAGTCTATCGAGGACTTGATATTGGGACGGCCAAGGCTAGTCCAGAAGAGCAGGCAGCTGTTCCCCATCATTTAATCGATGTTAGAGAGGTAACCGAGTCTTACTCGGCTTTTGATTTTGTTTCAGAAGCTAAGATGGCTATTGAGGAAATTCATAGTCGTGGCAAGCTTGCCATTATCGCTGGTGGAACAGGACTTTACATACAGAGTCTACTAGAAGGATATCATCTCGGTGGAGAGACTCCCCATGAAGAGATTTTGGCCTATCGAGCTAGCTTGGAGCCCTATACAGATGAGGAATTAGCTCATCTTGTGGCGCAAGCAGGTCTTGAAATTCCCCAGTTTAATCGTCGTCGTGCTATGCGTGCCTTGGAAATTGCCCATTTTGGTCAGGATTTGGAAAATCAAGAGAGTCTATATGAACCGCTGATTATCTGCTTGGATGATGAACGCAGTCAATTATATGAGCGTATCAATCACCGCGTGGACTTGATGTTTGAGGCTGGGCTTTTGGATGAGGCTAAGTGGCTCTTTGACCATTACCCTGATGTGCAGGCTGCTAAAGGAATTGGCTATAAGGAACTCTTTCCTTATTTCCGTGGAGAGCAGACCTTGGAAGAAGCTAGTGAGAGTCTCAAACAGGCTACCCGTCGTTTTGCCAAGCGTCAGTTGACCTGGTTCCGTAATCGCATGCAGGTCACCTTTTATCAGATTGGAGAATCTGGTGTGCAAGACCGCATTTTAAGCCAGATAGAGGAGTTTTTAGATGATTGAAACGGAGAAAAAAGAGGAACGGGTTCTGCTCATAGGTGTGGAATTGCAGGGCATGGACAATTTTGATCTCTCTATGGAAGAATTGGCCAGTCTAGCTAAGACAGCTGGGGCAGTCGTAGTCGATAGCTACAGACAAAAACGTGAAAAATATGATTCCAAGACCTTCGTCGGCTCTGGTAAGTTAGAAGAAATTGCGCTCATGGTGGATGCAGAAGAAATTACCACTGTCATCGTCAACAACCGTCTGACCCCAAGGCAAAATGTCAATCTAGAAGAAGTTCTGGGTGTTAAGGTCATTGACCGTATGCAGTTGATTTTGGATATCTTTGCCATGCGGGCTCGAAGTCATGAAGGGAAACTCCAAGTCCACCTAGCCCAGCTCAAATATCTCTTGCCTCGCTTGGTTGGTCAGGGAATTATGCTCAGCCGTCAGGCAGGGGGAATTGGTTCCCGTGGACCTGGTGAAAGCCAGTTGGAGCTGAACCGTCGTAGCGTTCGCAATCAAATCACGGATATCGAGCGCCAGCTCAAGGTGGTTGAGAAAAATCGGGCGACTGTCAGAGAAAAACGTTTGGAGTCAAGCACCTTTAAGATTGGTTTGATTGGTTACACCAATGCTGGGAAGTCAACTATCATGAACACCTTAACCAGTAAGACCCAGTATGAGGCTGACGAGCTCTTTGCGACTCTGGACGCGACGACTAAGAGTATTCATCTAGGGGGCAATCTTCAAGTAACTTTGACAGATACCGTGGGCTTTATCCAAGATTTGCCGACAGAGTTGGTGTCCAGTTTCAAGTCAACCTTGGAAGAAAGCAAGCATGTGGATCTTCTGGTTCATGTCATCGATGCCAGCAATCCTTATCATGAGGAGCATGAAAAAACAGTCCTGTCCATCATGAAAGACTTGGATATGGAAGATATTCCTCGCTTGACCCTCTACAATAAAGCGGATTTGGTGGAGGATTTTACGCCTACCCAAACACCATACGCCCTCATTTCTGCCAAGTCTGAGGATAGTCGTGAGAATTTGCAGGCACTATTTTTAGAGAAAATCAAGGATATTTTTGAATCTTTTACCCTGCGCGTGCCTTTTTCAAAGTCCTACAAGATTCATGATTTAGAAAGTGTTGCGATTCTGGAAGAACGTGATTATCAGGAAGACGGCGAAGTGATTACAGGCTACATTTCTGAGAAAAACAAATGGAGGTTAGAAGAATTTTATGACTGATATTAAAACCTTAGCTCTAAAATATGGGGGCTATACAAGTCTAGACAAGGTCTATCTGGATCAACTTCTAGCTGGTAAAACAGAGCAAGAGCAGTTGGCACTGATCACTCCTCCGCCTAGCGTGGTCAATGCTTACTTTGCAGAACTCTACCAGAAAAAGAGTCCTGAGGTTGCGACGGATTATTTTTCGGAACTCAGTCAGGAATTAAACCTCTTCAATGCTGAACCTAGTTTCACCCTAGAAAACAAGCCTTTTATTCGACTTAATCTGTCTGGCAAATCCTTTGGTTTTTGTTATGAGAGTGAGGGTCTGGGTCGAATTTTCTCTGAAAATAAAGAGGTTATTTCAGAAGATTTGCTCTTTGAAATTGCGCAAATTTTCCCCCATCAACTGGTCTTTGAAGAGTCTGGTAAGATTTACATGAAGGCTGTCGGGGACGAGGAAGTTGTTAGCATGGAAAATATCACAGCTTTGACTGATTTAGAAATCTTAACTGATGGTCGCAAGCGTCTTAAAGGTTATAGCCAAGAGGATTTATTGCAAGAAGCTGTTGCTTTTTCTGGCAAGCGCTATTTCCGATCGGAAAACCGCACAGCCATGTTATATATTGATTAATTAGAAAGTATCGAATGGATATTCAATTTTTAGGAACGGGGGCAGGTCAGCCCTCTAAAGCCCGCAACGTTTCAAGTCTCGCCCTGAAACTCTTGGACGAGATTAACGAAGTCTGGCTCTTTGACTGTGGAGAAGGTACGCAAAATCGCATCCTGGAAACCACAATTCGACCACGTAAGGTCAGCAAAATCTTTATTACCCACCTACATGGAGACCACATCTTTGGCTTGCCAGGTTTCCTTTCTAGTCGTGCCTTTCAGGCCAATGAAGAGCAGACAGATTTGGAAATCTATGGACCTCAAGGAATCAAGTCATTTGTCTTAACCAGCCTTCGTGTGTCAGGTTCGCGCCTGCCTTACCGTATTCATTTTCATGAGTTTGACCAAGATTCTCTAGGAAAAATCCTTGAGACCGATAAATTTACGGTGTATGCAGAGGAGCTGGATCATACTATTTTCTGTGTTGGCTATCGTGTCATTCAAAAGGACTTGGAAGGAACGCTGGATGCTGAAAAACTTAAGGCTGCTGGTGTCCCATTTGGCCCACTTTTTGGAAAAATTAAAAACGGTCAGGACGTTGTTTTAGAAGATGGGACTGAAATCAAGGCGTCAGACTATATCTCAGCCCCACGTCCAGGTAAAATTATCACTATTCTGGGTGACACTCGCAAAACGGATGCCAGTGTGCGTCTGGCTGTCAATGCAGATGTCCTTGTCCATGAGTCCACTTATGGCAAGGGTGATGAAAAAATTGCTCGTAACCATGGCCACTCTACTAACATGCAAGCTGCACAAGTAGCGGTAGAAGCAGGAGCCAAACGCCTCTTGCTCAACCATATCAGTGCCCGTTTCCTCTCAAAAGATATCAGCAAGCTCAAAAAAGATGCTGCTAGCATTTTTGAAAATGTCCATGTGGTCAAAGACTTGGAAGAAGTGGAAATCTAAAAGATTGAGAAAGGATAAGTATGCCTACTATTCTCATTACCGGAGCTAGCGGTGGTCTAGCCCAAGAAATAGTCAAACTCTTGCCAAATGACCAACTCATCTTGCTTGGTAGAAATAAGGAAAAATTAGCCCAACTCTACGGAAACCATCCCCGTGCAGAATTGATTGAAATCGATATTACCGATGATTCAGCCTTAGAAACTCTGGTAGCAGACCTCTATCTCCGTTATGGCAAGATTGATGTTTTGATAAACAACGCTGGTTACGGGATTTTTGAGGAATTTTACCAGATTTCTGACCAAGATATTCATCAGATGTTCGAGGTCAATACCTTTGCCCTAATGAATCTGTCTCGTCGCCTTGCGGCTCGAATGAAGGAAAGTCGAAAAGGCCATATCATCAATATTGTTAGCATGGCAGGTTTGATTGCAACAGCTAAGTCTAGTTTGTACTCAGCAACTAAGTTTGCGGCTATTGGTTTTTCAAATGCCCTACGATTAGAACTCATGCCTTATGGTGTCTATGTGACAACGGTTAATCCAGGACCAATCCGAACAGGATTTTTTGACAAAGCGGACCCAGATGGGACTTATCTTAAGTCGGTTGACCGTTTCCTGCTAGAACCAGATACAGTGGCTAAAAAGATTGTCAAGATTATAGGAAAAAATAAACGGGAACTCAATCTCCCAGTTTTGTTGAACCTAGCTCATAAGTTTTATACCCTCTTTCCAAAGCTAGCTGATAAGCTGGCAGGGGAGACTTTTAATTATAAGTAAAAAGAACCAATATGCAGGTTGTTGCTAGCCTACATATTGGTTCTTATTTTTTCTCAACTATCAAACTGGACTTCTTCTAGTAGATAGTCGATAAAGCGTTCGCCCATCTTTGATAGGCTGGTTTTTTCATGTTGGATATAGACCAACTCAATGGGGTCATCGATGTCCAGTGGGATGGAAACGATGTTGTCTCCGTTGAGATTGCTGTTTAAAATCCCTGTTGCAATGGTGTAACCATCTAAACCAATCAAGAGATTAAAGAGGGTGGCACGGTCACTGACCACGATGGATTTTTTGTGGTGTTCTTGGGAAAGGATTTCCTCTGAGAAGTAGAAAGAGTTGTGTGTTCCCTGGTCATAGCTGAGGTAAGGGAAGTTTTCCAAATCAGACAGTTTCACCTTGTCCTTCTTTGCCAGAGGATTGGTCTTGCTGACAAAGATATGGGGCTGGGCTGTGAAGAGATGGTGAGCCAGCAGATGGTTGTCATCCAGCATTTTTGTTAAAACATCACGGTTGTAGCTGTTCAAAAATAGGACACCGACCTCACTACGGAAATTCTTGACGTCGTCGATAATTTCCCAAGTCCGCGTTTCACGAAGGAAGAGCTCGTATTTTTCCATATCACTTTTCTTGAGTAGCGATACAAAGGCGTTGACCACAAAAGCATAGTGCTGGGAGGAAACGCTAAAGAGTTCGCGGTGGGCGACAGGATTTTTATAGCGTTCCTCCAGAAGTTGAGTTTGCTCGACAACCTGACGGGCATAAGAGAGAAACTCCATCCCATCACGGGTCAAGGTGATTCCCTTGGGATTGCGGATAAAGATTTCAATGCCCATTTCATTTTCCAAATCTCTCACAGCATTGGAAAGACTAGGCTGAGTGATAAAGAGCTGTTTGGCTGCCTCATTCATGGAGCCAGTTTCGACTATTTTGATAATATAATGTAATTGTTGAATTCTCATGTTTTTATTGTACCATACTTGCGACAGAATCGCCAAGGATGATAGGAAAATCAGGAGTATTGTGTAAGTCTCTTGTAAAGTAACTAAGAAGAAAATTCTAAATAACTTAAATAGGGTAAAAAAGTAGCTGAGCAAGATATTGTTCAGCTGTCTTTAATTGGGAAATATAAAAATTTTACTCGAAAATAAGAAACTTGCACGATTTACTCATTACTTATCCAGTACTAGAGTTTATACTAGTTATTGTAAAGATGATCATCTAAAAGAAGGAAGGAGGCAACCTTATGGCTAAAAATACAAGTCGTCCAGAGATTGATTCTCTAAGTTTCGAGGTTGAAAACCAAGAACTTTTCGGGAAATCAGGAGCTAGTGGTACACAGCTTTTAAAATGACACTAGCAGGTCGCTGTGGATTGTGTTTCACCTGTTCCTATGAGTGTACGACAAATAATGTTCATTGTTAGATAAAACAAAAGGAAAAATCTAGTATTTTATTACAAAACATTGACAACATTTTGATTTGATGTTATATTTACAAGGAGAAATACAAATGAAACAAGACAACTTTGAGATTGATTCTTTGGATTATGAAATTAATAGCCAAGAGTTGAATGGTAAATCTGCTGCAGGGTGGCGTACGGCTGTTAGATTAACAGTACAGGGTCGCTGTGGTTGGTGGTTTACACATTCTTATGAATGTACTTCGCCAAACGTGCGCTGTGGATAAAACCACCTCTATTCTTTGACAGGAGGATAAAATGGAAGCAATTATTGGAACACTATACTTCTATGCACCTGTACTGGTCTTAGGAGTTCTTGTCATAGGGATTGTTTACTTTATGAAAAAAAGAAACGATCGCAAATAATCAATATCGACCGATACCTGAAAAAGGCATCGGTTTTTTATAACTTGAATATATTGCACAAAATACTCATGGCAAACCTTGAAAGAAACCGTATAATGAGAGTGTAATAAAGAAACGGAGGAATGAAATGATGAAACAGCTTATTGTGACAGGATTAACGAAAACATTTGGTCAAGGGGATAATATCGTTCGTGCTTTATTAGATGTGAACTTGTCCGTTGAAAAAGGTGAATTTCTGGCAATTATGGGTGCCAGTGGTAGTGGAAAAACAACACTCCTCAACTGTATTTCAACGATTGATAAACCAACGTCAGGTGAGATTCGATTTGAAGATTTTGACATCATCCATGCCAAGGAAAATGAACTAGCTGACTATCGTGCTAAAAACATTTCCTATATTTTCCAAGCCTACAACTTGGTGGAAACCTTGACGGTCTATGAAAATATTGTTCTACCTCTTCAAATTCAGGGGAAAAATATCAAAAAACATCAAGATAAGATTGAGGAAATTTTGGATAAGTTGGCCATCCAAAACTTAAAAGATAAGTTTCCTAATCAGTTATCAGGTGGTCAGCGACAACGCGTGGCAACTGCTAGAGCCTTGATTGATGATTCTAAACTGATTATCGCAGATGAGCCGACAGGAGCCTTGGACTCTGCCAATTCTGAAAAACTGATGGCACTTTTGCAGGAAATCAATAAAAGTTTTGGTATTACCATTTTACTGGTTACGCATGACCCTGCCGCAGCAAAGTACTCTTCACGGATGGTGCTACTTAGAGATGGAAAGATTATGGATGATTTGGAACGTAACAGCTTATCTAATGAACAGTATTTGCAAGAGATTTACAGTCGTACCAGATAGGAGGGTGAGAGTATGTATCCAAAATTGATTTTACGAAATGTATTCCGAAATTTACAGACTTATACCATCTATTTTTTCAGTCTGACATTGATTTATAGCTTGCTCTACGCTTTTAATGCTTTACCAAGCCATCCAGTGATGCAAAGTTTATCAGGGGCAAAGGAAATGTTGACGACGGTGATGAGCCAGTACATGGGCTTGCTTTCCTATCTGATTCTATCGGCGATTGCCTTTCTCATCGTTTACGCCACAAATTTTGTGCTGGGACGGCGCAAGAAAGAGCTGGGACTTTATGCAACGCTGGGAATGAAGAAGAAGCAGATTATCCGTACCCTGTTCTTTGAAACCATGCTGGTCAATATCTTTTCCTTGATTCTAGGTTTCTTGCTTGGATTGATCTTACTGGTCATTCTAGCTAAGATTGCATCTGAGTTTTTTATGGCCAATTACTTTGGTAGTCTGCTGTTCTTTGATAGCAAGTCTGTCATCTTACTAGTTTATTCCTATTTTGTAACCAGTTTTATTGTTGGTGTCATGGACATTCTTACCTTTAGAAAGCAAAATATCATTGCACTTATTCAAGAGAATGGGGTCAAGAAATCTGTCTTGGCAAAAGGCAAGCCAGTTCTTCAAGCACTTCTCTTTATTCTTTCGACAGCTGTTATCGGTTTTGGTGCTCTCTATTTTTCAGACTATCACCATCTATCATTCTTGAAAAGCTGGGGTATCTTGCTGGTATCTGTCTTCGTGATTTTTGTGATTTTATTTTACAATACCTTGAGCCATTTTATCTTGGTCTCCCTTAGAAAACTGCCTCAAACCTACTATAACAAACTAAACACTTTTAAAATCCGTCAATTTTCAAAACAAGCTGATAGTAATTCGGTCACGTTGGCTGTCTTATCCTTGACCTTGACACTGGCTCTCAGCTTACTCGTTTTTAGTGGTAGTGCCTATACGACTATGAACCGAGAGCTGAACAAATACTCACCTTATGATGTAACTGTCAATCTTTATCGTGGTCAAGAGTTCCAATTTGCTCAGGATTCTGTAAAAGATAGGCTGAAAGCAGATGGATTTGACTTTAACCTCATCAAAGAGGAGTACAGCTATCCTAGCTATTCTAGTGATGTAATCTATAAAGATTTGATTGATACCAGCAATCTCTGGGAGCATGATAAGAAACTTCCTGAATCAAAAGTACCGATTTTAGGAATTTCTGCCTACAATCACCTCCGCAAACTGCAAGGGAAAAAAGCGGTTGACTTGTCAGAAGACCAATTTCTAGTCAATGCCAATTATAAAGGAACTGCCAAGCAGATTCAGGACTTTCTATCAACGACCAAAACCCTCATGATTAACGGTCATTCTCTCAACCTTGCCTCTTCGAAGCCACTTGAAACAGTTTACTTTTTATCTTCAGTAGGTCTAAATGACGCAGGAACCTTGATTGTACCAGATAAGGTAGTAGTTGGATTGACGGAAGACCACACGACCTATGTTGCTAATTTTAAAGAAAACATTGACAAACGGGAAGTAGAAACATTCTTGAGTCAGTGGATTGAAAAATACTACTTCACTCGTGATGGAGCAGAGTTGAATTCGTTCACCTATCAAACGAAAGGAAGTATTTTTGAGGTTTACCTTGGATTTATGGGCGTCATTGTCTTTGTCATGATTTTTGTCAGTGTTATTTTTATCATTATTTCCCTCAGTATCTTGTCCCTTCAAACTTCTACAAGTGCTTTAGATAGTGTGAATGATTATCAAATCTTATACCTTCTTGGGAACAAGAGAAAGCAAAATCGCTTTATTCTTTTGCAACAGATTCTAAGTTATTTCTTGGTTCCGCTGGTCATCGCAGGTCCGCTAGCATTTGCCTTGAGTACCGCTCTTTTGGGATATTTTGAGAATTTCGCTAATACCAGCATTTCTATTGATATCACCTATCTGGGAATAGCGGTTTTACTCTTTGTCCTTTACCTGCTAGTGACTTACAGAGTAAGTTGGCAAATTATTGAAAATTAAGTCAAATACCAGAGTTGCCTATCCTGCAATTCTGGTATTGTGTTATAATAATATTAAAGTAGTTCAGGAAGTAGATACATATGAAACAGTTTGTCAAATCGCTCTCGAAAAACTCACTTTTATTGTGGTGGTTGACGATTTTTAATCATCTAGCTTTAATGATTTATATTTATTATAGGATCCCTCTGGACTTTTCGACAGATTTTTCCTTGCAGATGGTTTTATTGCTGATTATTGCTTTAATTGTATTTAGCTATATTTGTAATATTGTGACCTTTCGCTATAGTGAGTTGAAACTTTGGTTGCTCCTGATGATGTTTCTCATTAGCTGGCAATCCATATTTAATCAAGGAGTTGCGAGCACCCTGTTGCACTTTTTTGATATTCTTCATCCGCTCAACTCTTTTTTATTGGTGTATAGTTCTCTGTCTATTATCTTTCTGGGAGAGAAAATAGGAGAAGAACTGTTGAGTGTGTCCTTTGTGTTGACACTAATCACCATTAGTTCGTATCTGTTAAGTCCTTCAATTTTTCTATTTCTGTCCTTGTTTGCGTCTTTCTTTTTAAACCTTGTTCCCTTGATTTTACTGATTTTATATCATAAAGAGTTGAAAAGTAAACTCAAGTATCAGAGACGAAATTTGTGGATATTAGCTTTAATATTGCCTCTTTCTTATTTCTTTTTGTATATCAATACGAGGGGCTCAGGAGTGATGAACCTAGTCTGGTATCTGGAAATTGTTGGCATTTTAGCTTTTTTACACTTCAAAACGATTATCAGCTCTCTTCAAAAAAAGGTATCAGAGTTAAAATTGTCCTATATAAAAGCTTTTTCACGCTTGTTTTTACTGGTTATGTTTTTGTTAGTAGGCATTTTCATCATCTTTCATTTAGACTTAAACACGAGCTTTTTGGTATTGAATATCATGTTACTATTGTTCGGGATTTGTTCGGAAGAATTGATTCGCCTTTTTCGTTCTGCTGAAATGCTAGATGCTAGGGATTATGTAAAAGTTCTCTTTTTAAAGCGTAACCGTATGGTGAAAAGTCTGCTGGCAAATGAAGACACAGAACAACAGTTCTCCGAATTTCTTCACAATGAAATCCTGCAAAATGTGATGGCGATAAAAAATTTTAATAAATATAGTAGCAATCAAGCTTTTGGTGAACAGATCAATCTGGTGACAGAGGAGTTGGTTCAGCGGATTCGTGAGCGGATGGATTATTATCAGCCAATGGTAGAAACAGACGAGCAGTTAGACATCCAGTATCAAGGGCTGATTAATCGGATTGTCAAGCGCTATCACGCAGAAAATGAAGTTGTCACACAGTTTCCTGTCCACTTTAGGCTTTTATCTCCTTACGATAAAATTGCCTATCGTCTGGTTGAGGAATTGGCGACCAATGCCGTTAAGTACGCTAGTGGTGGAAGGATTTCTTTGAAGATTGATGTGCATGATGACGCTATTTTTATAATCTCTGAAAATGACTGCCTTCAAACAAAAAAATCCTTAGGTTATGGCTTGAAAAATATGTCTAATAAAATTAGTGTTTTAGGTGGTCAAATGCAGATTTTTGAAAATAATAAGAGATTTCGTGTAGAAATTACTCTCCCGATTGATAAGGAGTTGTGTTATGAAAATTTTGTTAATTGATGATCATAAATTATTTAGCCAAAGTATCAAGATGATTTTAGAGTTATCGGAAAACATTAAAAAGGTCCAGTTAGTAGATAATTTTTCGACTATTTCGGAGATTGCTTTTAATGACTACGACATTATTTTGATTGATATCAACCTGACGAGTCTGTATCAAGATGATGGGCTGACCTTGGCACAAGAGATTATCGACAATGGTTGTTCTAGTAAGGTTGTAATTTTGACGGGATACAGCAAAAAGATGTATGAACACCGAGCTAAAGCTATGGGGGCTTATGGCTTTCTAGATAAAAGTATAGATCCAGATGAGTTGGTGAAAAAACTGGAAAAGATTCATCTAGGAGGTAAGATCTTTTCAGATGAAGTGATGGTAGAGGTGCTAACACCACGAGAAATCGAGATACTAGAATTGGTTAGAAATGGCTTGACCATTGATGATGTCTGTGACAAGGTCTATGTGAGTAAACGTACAGTTTCCAATCACTTGGCCAATATCTTTTCAAAATTGGGAGTGACTAACAGGCAGGAGGCGATTCACATCGCTGAGCAGTTGGGATATTTTCCACCAGATTAAAAAGTTGCAGAAGATGCAGCTTTTTTAATTTCTGTGCTACTTCTTGTGTGAGTCTCTTCTTGAAAAAAACACAAAATTTTGCTAGAATGAGTCTTATGAAAACATTCTATGATGTGCAGCAATTCCTCAAACGATTTGGTATTATTGTTTACATGGGAAAACGCTTATATGATATTGAACTGATGAAGCTGGAACTCTCTCGGATTTATGATGCAGGGTTGATGGATAAATTGGACTATCTAGAGGCAGAAGCAGTTCTTCGCAGAGAGCACAAGGTAGAATTGAATTATATTGAGAAAAATGGAGAAATGAACTAATGGTTACTTGGATTTTGTGGGCACTTATACTAGCAATGTTGGCGTGGATGGGCTTTAACTATCTTCGTATTCGACGTGCGGCTAAAATTGTGGACAATGAGGAGTTTGAAGCCTTGATTCGTACGGGTCAATTGATTGATTTGCGTGACCCAGCTGAATTCCACAGAAAACATATTCTTGGTGCCCGCAATATTCCTTCAAGTCAGTTGAAAACTAGTCTTGCAGCCCTTCGTAAGGATAAACCTGTCCTTCTTTACGAAAACCAACGTGCGCAACGGGTTACAAATGCAGCCCTTTATTTGAAAAAACAAGGTTTTTTTGAGATTTATATCCTTTCTTATGGACTGGATTCTTGGAAAGGGAAAGTGAAGACTAGCTAACCTTATTTCCAAAGTAGTCGAATGATAGGATGAAGCTATTGTTTTATGGTATAATTAATTTGTATAAAATTTAAGGAGTTCTTAGAACATGAAAGAAAAGAAGAAAAATCCACTTTTTGTGGGTATCTTGTCGATTATTCTTGGTTTGTTATTTCCGTTGGGAGGTATTGGTTTAGGTATTACCAGTTTATTGTATGCTAACTCACTTCAAAAAGAATCTGGACTAGACTATAAAACAGAAAAAATTATAGCTATTGTAGGGATTGTAGTTTCCGTAATTAATTGGGTTTTAGGATTGATTCTTTTTATGAATTAACTAGTGTAAAACAAAAAAAGCTTTATTTGAAAGCTTTTTTGTTTTATCCACTTTTCTCTAAGTAGTTTTTAATGATTTTCAATTCCTCTTGGTTCAAGGGACGGTATTGACCTTCTGCTAGTTCTGGGTCTAATGTAAACTCACCAAACTGAATTCTTTTGAGTGAGGTCACCTTGACACCAACCGAGAGAAACATTTTCTTAACCTGATGAAATTTTCCTTCTGAAATGGTGATAGAGGCTTGACTGAGGGAAGGACTTGCAGATAGAATCTCTAGTTTTGCGGGTTTACATACAGTACCATCTAAAAAGACAATTCCCTTTTGAAAGGATTGGATATGGTCAGGTGTCAGAAGTCCATTAACCTCAACTCGATAAGTCTTATCGACATGATATTGGGGATGGAGGAGTTGGAAGCCCAAGGGACCGTTATCGGTCAAGAGGAGGAGTCCTGTCGTATCTCGGTCCAGTCGGCCGACGGCATAGAGCTTATCAGACTGGATGTCAGGCGCAAGGAGGTCCATGACGGTTGGAAGTTTCTTGTCTTTGTTGGCTGTAACGACACCAGCAGGCTTATGAAGCATAAGATAGGTGTGCTCATAGCCTTGAATGATACGGTCCTGAAAGAGGAGCTCTTGTAGTCCTGTATCGATATTTTGAGCTAGGGAGTGGGCTGGGCGACCATCGACTAGAATTTCCTCTTTGAGTAAGGCTTGCTTCATGGTCTTTCGACTGATTTTTTCTTGAGCTAATAAATTATCTAAACGCATACTGTGCCTATCTTATCATAAGTCGCTTGCTTTGAAAAGGCTTGACGTGAAAAGAAAAGCAGAGTGAAAACATTTACACTTGCTTGAGTTATGTTATTTACTTGAAATTATGGTATAATCGTTCAGTTAGAAAATAAATTTTGAATATTATAGAGGAAATCATGACAAAATTAAGAGAAGATATCCGTAACATTGCGATTATCGCCCACGTTGACCACGGTAAAACAACCCTCGTTGATGAATTATTGAAACAATCAGAAACGCTTGATGCACGTACTGAATTGGCAGAGCGTGCTATGGACTCAAACGATATCGAAAAAGAGCGTGGAATTACCATCCTTGCTAAAAATACAGCCGTTGCCTACAACGGAACTCGTATTAACATCATGGACACACCAGGACACGCGGACTTCGGTGGAGAAGTTGAGCGTATCATGAAAATGGTTGACGGTGTTGTCTTGGTCGTAGATGCCTACGAAGGAACCATGCCACAGACTCGTTTTGTATTGAAAAAAGCCTTGGAACAAGACCTTGTCCCAATTGTGGTTGTTAACAAAATCGATAAGCCATCAGCTCGTCCAGCTGAAGTAGTGGACGAAGTCTTGGAACTTTTCATCGAGCTTGGTGCAGATGATGACCAGCTTGACTTCCCAGTGGTGTATGCTTCAGCGATCAACGGAACTTCTTCATTGTCAGATGATCCAGCTGACCAAGAAGCGACTATGGCACCAATCTTTGACACAATTATCGACCATATCCCAGCTCCAGTAGATAACTCAGATGAGCCTTTGCAGTTCCAAGTGTCACTTTTGGACTACAATGACTTCGTTGGACGTATCGGTATCGGTCGTGTCTTCCGTGGTACAGTTAAGGTTGGGGACCAAGTTACCCTTTCTAAACTTGATGGCACAACTAAAAACTTCCGTGTTACAAAACTCTTCGGTTTCTTTGGTTTGGAACGTCGTGAAATCCAAGAAGCTAAAGCAGGTGACTTGATTGCCGTTTCAGGTATGGAAGATATCTTTGTCGGTGAAACCATTACTCCGACAGATGCAGTAGAAGCTCTTCCAATCCTACACATCGATGAGCCAACTCTTCAAATGACTTTCTTGGTTAACAACTCACCATTTGCTGGTAAAGAAGGTAAATGGGTAACTTCTCGTAAGGTAGAAGAACGCTTGCAGGCAGAATTGCAAACAGACGTTTCCCTTCGTGTTGACCCAACTGATTCACCAGATAAATGGACTGTTTCAGGACGTGGAGAATTGCACTTGTCAATCCTTATCGAAACAATGCGTCGTGAGGGATATGAACTTCAAGTATCTCGTCCAGAAGTTATCGTAAAAGAAATCGATGGTGTTAAATGTGAGCCATTTGAACGTGTACAAATCGACACTCCAGAAGAATACCAAGGGTCTGTTATCCAAAGCCTTTCTGAACGTAAGGGTGAAATGTTGGATATGATTTCAACTGGTAATGGTCAAACTCGTTTGGTCTTCCTTGTTCCAGCGCGTGGTTTGATAGGATACTCAACTGAGTTCTTGTCAATGACTCGTGGTTACGGTATCATGAACCATACCTTTGACCAATACTTGCCATTGATTCCAGGTGAAATTGGTGGTCGTCACCGTGGTGCCCTTGTTTCTATCGATGCTGGTAAGGCTACAACTTACTCAATCATGTCTATCGAAGAACGTGGTACAATCTTTGTCAACCCAGGTACTGAGGTTTACGAAGGAATGATTATCGGTGAAAACTCTCGTGAAAACGACTTGACAGTTAACATCACTAAGGCTAAACAAATGACCAACGTCCGTTCAGCTACTAAGGACCAAACAGCTGTTATCAAGACTCCTCGTATCTTGACACTTGAAGAGTCTCTTGAGTTCTTGAATGACGATGAGTACATGGAAGTAACGCCTGAGTCTATCCGTTTGCGTAAACAAATCCTTAACAAGGCAGAGCGTGAGAAAGCTAACAAGAAGAAAAAATCAGCTGAATAAGAGCTAGAAAGAGATAAAGATGGTTTATTTAATCATAGGACTCCTCTTATTACTACTCTATGTATTTGCGACACCAGAAAGCATTAAAGGGACAGTCAATATCGTCCTTGTCGTATTTGCTTTTGTAGCACTTTTGATTTTGCTGATGCTATCTGTCCTGCAAATCTTTCAGCTACCGACAGAATTCTTTATTGCAATCGCCATGCTCTTCCTAGCATACTTTAGCTTGCGAGATATTACCCTCATGTCGGTTAGTAAAAACAAAAGAAGATAAAAAGAGAGTTTCGGCTCTCTTTTTTTTGTAGAAATTTTACAATAGTTTGAATTGCCTTTTACTATAACATCATCTCTTTTGCTTGTAAAGTATGAAGGCGATAACTGGAATAAAATCCTCTAATGTCTTCTATTTTTTAGGAAATTATAAAACTTCATTACTAATGATATCTTAGTAAAATATGTTGATAGATTATATAAAAAGTGATATACTTAAGTAAAAAGAAATCGTTTTCAAAACGAGGAAGGATTAAATTTATTGTCTTGGTGCTCAGGGTGTGATGGATTAAACTAGGAGAATAATTCTAAGAATTTATAAAATGTAAAATTTCTTTCTATAGAGTTATTCTCTTATACAAGGAGTCTACTATGAAGAAACTATTCATATTATTATCAACTTTTTTTCTCAGCTTTTTCTTTGCTTGGATTATTGTCTTACGTGCGCCACAATATTTATATGCAAGCTATGATTCCGTCTCCTTACTTCGTGTCAAAAAGGATACTCAGGAACCGACGCGTGAGGTATTTGAACAGGAATTGGAGAATTTTGCAAACTCAGAACAGAGTTTAATAGCTAGAAGAATCGTAGAGCCGAGTAAGGATGGGACGACTCACTTTACTTATGCAACTTATGGTCAGGGAACTTTACCAAAAGAATTCCAAGAAGCTAGCCAAGAAAGTCGTGAACGTAGTGATCCGCTAAATAGTTATCTCCTTTTGTCAGGCTCCTTGACGAAAGAAAAGCTTGCCGATAAATTAGGAGATTTGGGTTATAAAGCAATTCCTGACCGAAAGACACCGCCCTATTCTCTTGCTTTTAGAATGTTACTAATTCCCCTTATTTTAATTAGTTTAGCAATATTTGGCTTATCTTTCTTTGCTCTAGTGATTATCACTCGGATTAAGGAAATGAGAGCTGCAGGTATAAAACTCTTTTCTGGTCAGACTCTCTTATCCATCATGGGGCATTCTTTATCGACTGATATCAAGTGGCTCCTTCTATCAGCCCTCCTTTCCTTCCTAGGTGGGGGAGTCGTTCTATTTAGTCAAGGTTTGTTTTATCCTATCTTGTTAGCTACCTATGGTTTTGGGATTAGTTTTTACCTTTTGTTTTTATTGGGGATTTCAATTTTACTAATGCTCCTTTACCTAATGAGTTTGAGTTACAAAGCATTAGTTCCCGTTATTAAGGGGAGATTACCCCTTAAACGCTTGATGACTTTAACCCTATTGTGTCAGTTAGTAGCTGTTTTTACAGTAGGCTACGCTGTTAAGACGGGTTTGACGTCTTACCAACGATTGAAAGAACTTGAAATTTCAAAACAAGCATGGCAGGACAGAGCAGACTATTATCAAATTTCTTTTGGTTTAGGTGATAGAGGAAAAGATACAGAAAATCTGAATAAGTGGTATGAATTTTCCAAAGAAGCAGTTGAAAAAGAACAGGCTCTATTTGTAAAAGATAATCTCATTCATTTTGCAAATCCTCAAGGAAAAAATGAACAGGGAGAGACACTGGATACCTATAGTCCAGATGCTAATGTTCTCTATGTCAGTCCAAGTTATTTGGATAAGGAAAATGTGGCAGTAAATGATGAGACTAGACAGAAACTAGCTCATCTTCAAAAAGGTGAATTTGGACTCTTATTACCAGAATCACTTCGTTCACAGGAAGCAGAACTTAAGAAAGTTTTTGAAGAACGTTTGAACTATTACGGAAAATCAAGCGAGGATAAAGACGCTCCTTTAGAGTATGAAATGAGAGCGATTGTTAGCTATCTTCCAACAGGAGAAAAACGATTTGTTTATAATAACGGTGAAAGCCCGGTATCCATCCAGTACTTAACTGATCCGATTTTAGTTGTATTTACTCCAACATCTACAGGTGATAGTATCATTTCCAAATCTAGTTGGTCTATCAATGCTGGAAAACAACTCTTTATCAAAGGATATGAGAGTGGGCTAGAACTCTTGAAGGAAGCTGGAATTTATGAGCAAGTATCCTATCTTAAAGAAGGAAGAAGTGTTTATCTAACTCGTTATAATGAAGTTCAAACTGAAACAGCAACTTTAATCCTAGGAGCTATTGTTGGAATAGCTAGTTCCTTGTTACTCTTTTATTCTGTCAATCTTCTATATTTCGAGCAATTCCGCCGAGATATCTTGATTAAACGAATTTCAGGTTTACGATTTTTTGAAACACATGCTCAGTATATGGTTAGCCAATTTGCCAGTTTTGTATTTGGTGCTAGTCTCTTTATTTTAAGCAGTCGAGACTTGGTGATTGGCTTGCTCACTTTATTAGTCTTTCTAGCTAGTGCAGTTTTGACGCTTTACCGTCAAGCGCAGAAAGAATCTCGTGTTTCTATGACAATTATGAAAGGAAAATAGGATGATTGAACTAAAGAATATATCTAAAAAATTTGGAAGCCGTCAGCTATTTTCAGATACGAATCTTCATTTTGAAGGTGGGAAAATTTATGCCTTAATCGGTACAAGTGGCTGTGGTAAGACAACACTCTTGAATATGATTGGACGATTAGAGCCATATGACAAAGGGCAAATCATCTATGATGGCACCTCTCTTAAAGACATTAAGCCCTCTGTTTTCTTTAGAGATTACTTGGGATACTTATTTCAAGATTTTGGCTTAATTGAAAGCCAAACCGTCAAAGAGAATCTCAATCTGGGTTTAGTTGGTAAAAAGTTGAAAGAAAAAGAGAAAATCTCTTTGATGAAACAAGCTCTAAACCGTGTAAACCTCTCTTATTTAGATTTAAAGCAACCTATCTTTGAATTATCAGGAGGAGAAGCACAACGTGTTGCATTAGCGAAGATAATTTTAAAGGATCCACCTTTGATCCTCGCAGATGAACCAACCGCTTCCTTAGACCCCAAAAACTCTGAGGAATTACTTTCTATCCTAGAATCTTTGAAAAATCCGAATCGAACTATTATTATTGCGACCCACAATCCTCTTATTTGGGAACAAGTGGACCAAGTTATTCGAGTTACCGATTTATCACATAGATGATATGGCGAAATTCAGTTAGAAGAAAGAGTCACAAACACACTTTGTGGCTTTTTTATTTCCATAAAAATGGTAAAATAGTAAGAGTAGAAATGGAGTTCGAGACATGAAAGTAATAGATCAATTTAAAAATAAGAAAGTCCTTGTTTTAGGTTTGGCCAAGTCTGGTGAATCTGCAGCTCGTTTGTTGGACAAGCTAGGTGCCATTGTGACGGTAAATGACGGAAAACCTTTCGAAGACAATCCAGCTGCGCAAAGTTTGCTGGAAGAAGGGATCAAGGTTATCACAGGTGGCCATCCTTTGGAACTCTTGGATGAAGAGTTTGCCCTTATGGTGAAAAATCCAGGCATTCCCTACAGTAATCCCATGATTGAAAAGGCTTTGGCCAAGGGAATTCCAGTCTTGACTGAGGTGGAATTGGCTTATTTGATTTCTGAAGCACCGATTGTTGGTATTACTGGTTCGAACGGTAAAACAACCACAACGACTATGATTGGGGACGTTTTGAATGCTGCTGGCCAACAAGGTCTCTTATCAGGAAATATCGGCTATCCAGCTAGTCAAGTGGCTCAAACTGCGTCAGACAAGAACACTCTTGTTATGGAACTTTCTTCTTTCCAACTCATGGGCGTTCAAGAATTCCATCCTGAGATTGCGGTTATTACCAACCTCATGCCAACTCATATCGATTATCATGGTTCTTTTGAGGAATATGTAGCAGCCAAGTGGAATATCCAGAACAAGATGACAGCGGATGATTTTCTTGTCTTGAACTTTAACCAAGACTTGGCAAAAGAATTGGCTAGCAAAACACAAGCTACCGTTGTACCATTCTCAACACTGGAAAAGGTTGATGGAGCTTATCTGGAAGATGGTCAACTCTACTTCCGTGGGGAAGTGGTCATGGCAGCGGATGAAATCGGAGTTCCAGGTAGTCACAATGTGGAAAATGCCCTTGCGACGATTGCAGTAGCCAAGCTTCGTGGTGTTGATAACCAAACCATCAAAGAAACTCTTTCAGCCTTTGGAGGTGTCAAACACCGTCTCCAATTTGTGGATGAAATCAAGGGTGTCAAATTCTATAATGATAGCAAGTCAACCAATATCTTGGCTACTCAAAAAGCCTTGTCAGGATTTGACAACAGCAAGGTCATTTTGATTGCAGGTGGTTTGGACCGTGGTAATGAGTTTGACGAATTGGTTCCAGACATTACTGGACTCAAGAAGATGGTCATCCTTGGTCAGTCTGCCGAACGTGTTAAACGAGCAGCAGATAAGGCTGGTGTGTCTTATGTGGATGCGACTGATATTTCAGATGCGACCCGCAAGGCCTACGAGCTTGCGACTCAAGGAGATGTGGTTCTTCTCAGCCCTGCCAATGCCAGCTGGGATATGTATGCTAACTTTGAAGTACGTGGCGACCTCTTTATCGACACAGTAGCGGAGTTAAAGGAATAATATGAAAAAAATTGTCTTTACAGGTGGGGGGACGGTTGGACACGTTACCCTTAACCTTTTGTTGATGCCCAAGTTCATCGAAGATGGCTGGGAAGTCCACTATATCGGAGATAAACGTGGCAACGAACACCAAGAAATCCTCAAGTCGGGTCTAGATGTCACCTTCCATTCCATTGCGACTGGAAAATTGCGTCGTTATTTCTCTTGGCAAAATATGCTGGACGTCTTCAAAGTTGGCTGGGGAATTGTCCAGTCGCTCTTTATCATGTTGCGACTTCGTCCACAGGCCCTTTTTTCAAAGGGAGGCTTTGTCTCAGTACCGCCTGTTATCGCAGCGCGTGTATCAGGAGTGCCTGTCTTTATTCACGAATCTGACCTATCTATGGGCTTGGCCAATAAAATTGCCTATAAATTTGCGACGAAGATGTATTCAACCTTTGAGCAAGCTTCAAGTTTGGCTAAGGTTGAGCATGTAGGAGCAGTGACAAAGGTTTCAGACAAAAAAAATCCAGAACCCGATGAATTGGTGGATATTCAAACTCACTTTAATCCCAAATTGCCAACAGTATTGTTTGTTGGTGGTTCTGCAGGCGCTCGTGTCTTTAACCAATTGGTGACAGACCATAAGAAAGAACTGACAGAGCGCTACAATATTATCAATTTAACTGGAGATTCTAGCTTGAATGAGTTGAGTCAAAATCTCTTTCGTGTTGACTATGTGACCAATCTCTATCAACCCTTGATGGAATTGGCTGATATTGTTGTGACACGAGGTGGTGCCAATACGATTTTTGAGCTCTTGGCCATGGCAAAATTGCATGTCATTGTGCCACTTGGTCGTGAAGCTAGTCGTGGAGACCAGATTGAAAATGCAGCCTACTTTGTAAAAAAAGGCTATGCAGAAGAGCTTCAAGAAAGCGATTTGACCTTGGACAGTTTAGAAGAGAAGCTTTCTCACTTACTAAGTCATAAGGAAGAATACAAAGCTAAGATGAAGGCTTCTAAGGAATTGAAATCTCTAGCAGATTTTTATCAATTGTTGAAAAAAGATTTATCATAAGGAAAGTAAATGTCAAAAGATAAGAAAAAAGAGGGCAAAGAAATCCTCGAAGAATTTAAAGAGTTATCAGAATGGCAGAAACGAAACCAGGAATATCTAAAAAAGAAGGCTGAAGAAGAGGCGGCCCTAGCTGAGGAGAAGGAAAAGGAAAGACAAGCTCGAATGGCTTCAAAATCTGAAAAGTCAGATGCAACTGAGGACCAAGAGAGTGAATCTGAACCAAAAGACCCAAAATCAGCTAAGGAAGATGCTAAGGAAAAAGTAGAAGAATCAGAAGACGTCAAAAAAGAAATATCCAAAGAAAAATCAAAGTCTAAAAGGACAGAGAAAGAGGATAAACGGGATAAAAAGGCAGAGAAAAAGCCCGTAAAGGAAAAACCGGTCAAACCGAAAATTCCAGGAGTTCATATCTGGCGGGCTATCTCGATTTTGTTTCTCAGTCTGCTTTTATTGGTTGTCTCTGCCTACTTGCTCAGCCCTTATGCGACCATGAAGGATATTCGTGTTGAGGGAACAGTGCAAACTACAGCTGATGATATTCGACAGGCTTCAGGCATTCAGGATTCGGATTATACGATTAACCTTCTGCTAGATAAGGCAAAATATGAAGAGCAGATCAAGTCTAACTATTGGGTTGAATCAGCTCAGCTTGTCTATCAATTTCCAACCAAGTTTACAATCAAGGTCAAGGAATATGATATTGTGGCCTACTATGTTTCTGGAGAAAGTCATTATCCAATTCTTTCAAGCGGTCAGCTTGAGACCAGTGCGGTGAGTTTGGTGAGTCTGCCAGAAACTTATATATCAGTTCTCTTTAATGACAGCGAACAAATCAAGACCTTTACCTCAGAACTTTCTCAAATTAGCCCCGAACTCAAATCTGCTATCCAGAAGGTGGAACTATCCCCAAGCAAGGTGACTTCAGATTTAATTCGATTGACTATGAATGATTCGGACGAAGTCTTGGTTCCTCTATCTGAAATGAGTAAGAAACTGCCATATTACAGTAAGATTAAGCCACAATTGTCAGAACCGAGTGTGATTGACATGGAAGCTGGAATTTACAGTTACACTGTGGCGGATAAATTAATTATGGAAGCTGAGGAAAAGGCCAAACAAGAGGCCAAGGAAGCTGAGAAGAAACAAAAAGAGGAAGAGAAGAAAAGACTGGAAGAACAGCAGAATAAATTGGAAGAAGAGAAGAAAAAATTGGAGGAAGAGAGCAATCGAAATCAAACGAGTCAGCGTTCATCGCGTCGCTAGGTTTAGCTTTTTTTCTATAGCTCTTTAGTGACCATGTTTTTACTTGACAAGTGCTAGTAGAAATAATAGAATAGTAAAAAACCTTTAAAGCAGTCCAGAGAGGCAGCTAAGGTTAGACGGTGAAAGGGTGGAGACTACCCATTTTTCGTGGAACCTTGCTGTTGGCAGGTTCCTTTTTTCGTGGCTTCTTGTGGCCAGACTCTCTCACTAGCAAAGGTAAAAGGAGAAACCTATGCGAGAACATCGTCCAGTCATTGCTCTTGATTTTCCTAGTTTTGAGGCGGTCAAGGAATTTTTAGCTCTTTTCCCGGCAGAAGAAAGTCTTTACCTAAAGGTAGGGATGGAGCTTTATTACGCAACAGGTCCTGAGATTGTATCTTACTTGAAAGGTCTGGGTCACAGTGTCTTTTTGGATCTCAAGCTTCATGACATTCCAAATACAGTCAAATCAGCTATGAAGGTCTTATCCCAGCTTGGTGTTGATATGACCAATGTTCATGCTGCTGGCGGTGTAGAGATGATGAAGGCTGCGCGTGAAGGTCTTGGAAGTCAAGCCAAATTGATCGCTGTCACTCAGCTCACATCAACATCAGAAGCCCAGATGCAGGATTTTCAAAACATCCAAACCAGCCTGCAAGAGTCTGTCATTCATTATGCCAAGAAGACAGCTGAAGCGGGCTTAGATGGTGTTGTTTGCTCAGCTCAGGAAGTGCAAGTCATCAAGCAGGCCACCAATCCAGATTTTATCTGTTTAACGCCAGGAATTCGTCCGGCAGGTGCTGCAGTTGGAGATCAAAAACGTGTGATGACACCTGCTGATGCCTATCAAATCGGTAGTGACTATATCGTAGTGGGACGTCCCATTACCCAAGCTGAGGATCCTGTTGCAGCTTATCATGCCATCAAGGATGAATGGACACAGGACTGGAATTAAAGAAATAGATTACAAAATAAAAGGAGAATACCATGACACTTGCTAAAGATATCGCTAGCCACCTCTTGAAAATTCAAGCCGTTTACCTCAAACCAGAGGAGCCTTTCACTTGGGCATCTGGTATCAAGTCACCGATTTACACTGATAATCGTGTGACATTAGCTTATCCAGAAACTCGTACCCTAATTGAAAATGGCTTTGTGGAAGCTATCAAAGAAGCCTTTCCTGATGTAGAAGTGATTGCAGGGACTGCAACAGCAGGTATTCCACATGGAGCTATTATTGCTGATAAGATGGACTTGCCTTTTGCCTACATCCGTAGCAAACCAAAAGACCACGGAGCAGGCAACCAAATCGAAGGTCGTGTAGCTCAAGGTCAAAAAATGGTAGTGGTTGAAGACCTTATTTCAACAGGTGGTTCTGTTCTTGAAGCAGTGGCAGCAGCTAAACGAGAAGGAGCAGATGTGCTCGGTGTTGTAGCGATTTTTAGTTACCAATTGCCAAAAGCAGATAAGAACTTCTCAGATGCTGGTGTTAAGTTGGTAACACTTTCTAACTACAGTGAATTGATTCATCTAGCCCAAGAAGAAGGCTATATCACACCAGAAGGGCTCGATCTTCTAAAACGATTTAAAGAAGACCAAGAAAATTGGCAAAATGCCTAAAACATAGAAAATCAGGTAGTCACTAGGATTACCTGATTTCTTTTTTATACTAGAAAATGAAAAGATTATTTGAATTTCCATAGCTTAAGAAAGTTTATCATTTTTAATTATCTCTGTAAAAAGATTGAAAGTATGAAATTTCCAAACAAAATATTTGAAAAGTTTTGAAAAAAGAGTTAAGATATTTTTGTAATAAACAAAGTAAACGCTTACTTATTAAGGAGGGCATTTTATGTCATACAAAACAAGCAATGCAGAAGGTCATGTAGATTTCATCAATACCTATGATTTGGAGCCAATGGCGCAACAAGTTATCCCTAAAGCAGCTTTTGGTTATATCGCTAGTGGGGCGGAAGATACTTTCACTTTGCGCGAGAATATTCGTGCCTTTAACCACAAACTCATCGTTCCTCATACACTTTGCAATGTAGAAAATCCAAGTACAGAGATTGAATTTGCAGGTGAAAAATTGTCTTCACCAATCATTATGGCGCCTGTTGCAGCTCATAAATTGGCAAATGAACAGGGTGAAGTGGCGACTGCGCGTGGTGTGCATGAGTTTGGTTCTCTTTACACAACTAGCTCTTACTCTACTGTCGATCTTCCAGAAATTACGGAAGCCCTTAAAGGGACACCTCATTGGTTCCAATTTTACTTTAGTAAAGATGATGGAATTAACCGTCATATTATGGACCGTGTGAAGGCTGAAGGCTACAAAGCGATTGTCTTGACAGCAGATGCTACTGTAGGGGGCAATCGTGAAGTAGATAAGCGTAATGGTTTTGTCTTCCCAGTTGGCATGCCGATTGTTGAAGAATACCTGCCAGAAGGTGCTGGTAAATCAATGGACTTTGTTTACAAATCAGCTAAACAACGCTTGTCTCCACGTGACGTAGAATTTATCGCTGAATACTCTGGACTTCCTGTTTATGTCAAGGGACCACAATGCCGTGAGGACGTTGAACGTTCGCTTGCTGCAGGAGCTTCTGGTATCTGGGTAACCAACCACGGTGGCCGCCAAATCGACGGTGGACCAGCTGCCTTCGACTCACTTCAAGAAGTAGCAGAAGCAGTTGATAAACGTGTGCCAATTGTCTTTGACTCAGGTATTCGTCGTGGTCAACACGTCTTTAAAGCCTTGGCTTCAGGAGCAGACTTGGTAGCTATTGGTCGCCCTGTTATCTATGGTTTGGCTCTCGGTGGTAGTGTTGGTGTACGTCAAGTCTTTGAACACTTGAATGCAGAATTGAAGACAGTCATGCAATTGTCTGGAACTCAGACTATTGAAGATGTCAAACACTTCAAACTCCGTCACAACCCATACAACCCAACCTTCCCAGTTGACCCACGCGACTTAAAATTGTATTGATAAAACAGCTTGCCTCCACTTGATGTGGAGGTTTTTGCTTGTATTTTATACTCTTCGAAAATCTCTTCAAACCCCTTGGATTATATATGTGACTGAAACCTCAAAGCAGTGCTTTGAACAGTCTGCGGCTAGATTCCTAGTTTGCACTTTGATTTTCATTGAGTATTAAACGTTTTAATAAAGGAAAATCGCATCAAAAACAATATAAATATATTTTCTAATCAAATATCTTGCTAGGGCTTTCATTTTTTGCTATACTGGTGCAGTAATTAAATAATAAAGACATTTGGGGTGCTTTAGGCTGAGATGATACCCATTGAACCTGATACAGTTAAGACTGGCGAAGGGAAATGTGAAACGTTTTTTCGTATGGCGAAATGAACGATCTAATCTTGTAAGCTAAACTCCAGTTCCTATATGTAATTGGAGTTTTTTTGTTCATTAATGACTGACAGCTTTGAGGCCAAGCATTTAGGCAGCTCTTCTTGAACGCCCTTGATTTTCTTTAAAAAGGTCAAGTAAAACTAGGATTTTCTTGATGTTTTGTTGATTACGAACGAGTAAAGAGAGGAAAAGTAAATATGGAAACACAAGTTTATGCTTTTCAGTCAGGTTTGACTGTTGGAGAATTATTAAAAAGCAGTAAGAAGGATTGGCAGGCTGCAATCAATCATCGTTTTGTTAAGGAACTTTTTGCGGGGACAATTGAGAATAAGGTCTTAAAAGAATACCTGATTCAAGATTATCACTTCTTTGATGCCTTCTTATCCATGCTGGGTGTTTGCGTAGCCCACGCAGACCAGCTTGAATCTAAGCTTCGTTTTGCCAAGCAACTAGGCTTTCTTGAAGCAGATGAAGACGGTTATTTCCAAAAGGCTTTCAAAGAGTTAAAAGTATCTGAGAATGACTATCTGGAAGTGACCTTGCATCCTGTAACAAAAGCCTTTCAGGAGCTTATGTATTCTGCTGTATCATCATCAGACTATGCCCATCTTTTAGTCATGCTGGTCATTGCAGAAGGTCTCTATTTAGACTGGGGTTCTAAAGATTTGGCTCTACCTGAAGCTTATATTCATTCGGAATGGATCAATCTCCACAGAGGTCCTTTCTTTGCAGAGTGGGTTCAATTTCTAGTTGACGAACTCAATCGTGTCGGGAAAGGTCGAGAAGATTTGACAGAACTTCAGGAACGCTGGAATCAAGCGGTCGCTTTAGAATTAGCCTTTTTTGATATTGGTTATGAATTATAGGATAAATTCAATCCTTTTATGTAGATTAAAAGAATTAACAAACAAACTATATAAATATATTTTCCAGTCAAATATCTTGCTAGGGCTTTCATTTTTTGCTATACTGGTGCAGTAATTAAATAATAAAGACATTTGGGGTGCTTTAGGCTGAGATGATACCCATTGAACCTGATACAGTTAATACTGGCGAAGGGAAATGTGAAAAGGTTTTTTTCGTATGTCGAAAAGAACTGTCTAATCTTGTAAGCTAAACTCTAATTCCTATCTGTAATTAGAGTTTTTTCTTTTACGAAACTGGATGAAGATGATACAAAGCATTTAGGTAGCTCACCTTGAATGCCCCACTTTTCTTTAAAAAAGGAGTTTTTTTATGTTGAAAAAATGGCAGTTAAAAGATGTTATTTTACTTGCTTTCTTGTCTATCTTTTTTGGTGGCGTTTTTGTAGGATCTGGCTATCTGTTTGATATCCTCACTCTGATTTTAGCCCCTCTTGGCTTGCAGGCCTTTGCCAATGAAATCCTCTTTGGTCTCTGGTGTATGGCTGCGCCCATTGCTGCCATCTTTGTTCCAAGAGTGGGAAGCGCAACGATTGGAGAAGTGCTAGCTGCGCTTGCTGAAGTCCTTTATGGTAGCCAATTCGGTCTAGGTGCCCTTTTGTCTGGCTTGGTTCAAGGTTTGGGAAGTGAACTTGGTTTTATCGTAACCAAGAATCGCTATGAAAGTTGGCTCTCTCTAACTGCCAATAGTATTGGGATTACGCTTGTTAGCTTTGTCTATGAATACATTAAGTTAGGTTACTACGCCTTCTCCCTTCCTTTTGTCCTTTCCTTGTTTGTGGTGCGCTTTATTTCTGTCTTTTTCTTCTGTACTATCTTGGTTCGTGCCATTGTCAAACTTTATCATCAGTTTGCAGCTGGGGGCAAGGCATAGATGGGGCTGGAACTACGAGCGATTCTGTCCCCAATCTTCTCTGAGCCGCTTGATTTTACTTTTCATGCGCAAGCCTTTACCTTATTAGTTGGGAGCAGTGGTTCAGGAAAATCTAGCCTCTTTCAAATGATCGCCCAAGTCAGTTCTCTTCCCTATAGCGGTCAAGTCCTGATAAACGGGAGCGAGGTCAGTCAGCTTTCTATCGTCGAACGTGTCCAGACAGTTGGGATTCTCTTTCAAAATCCCAATCATCAATTTACCATGGAGAACTTGTTTGAGGAGCTGATTTTTACCTTGGAAAATATTGGGCATCCCGTTCAGGAAATTGATTCTAAAATAGCAGAGGTAGTCCAGCAATGTCGCTGTAAGGCGATTTTGCACCGTCCCATTCATCACTTATCAGGTGGGGAAAAGCAAAAGGCTGCCTTGGCTGTTCTCTTTGCTATGAATCCTAGGGTCTATCTCTTGGATGAACCTTTTGCTTCCATTGACCGCAAGAGTAGGATAGAGATATTGGAGATTCTAAAAGAGTTGGCTTCTAATGGGAAGACAGTTATTTTGTGTGACCATGATTTAACGGACTATGAAGCCTATATCGACCATATGGTGGAGCTAAGAGACGGACAACTAAGTGAAGTATTTCAAATCCCTTCCTCTGAGATGACACAGGTTTCTTCAAAGAATGTTGCTTCTAGTCCAGAACTATTCTATATGGACCGAACGACTTGTGAGCTGGATAAGCGCTTCCTCTTTTCGATTGCGGATTTCACATTTTACCAAGGAATTTCCTGTATCTTGGGTGACAATGGTGTCGGGAAATCAACCCTCTTTCGGTCTATTCTTCAATTTCAAAAGTATAAGGGGCGCATTACCTGGAGGGGGACAGTCCTGAAAAAGAAAAAGAGTTTGTATCGTGACCTGACGGGTGTTGTTCAGGAAGCTGAGAAGCAGTTTATCAGAGCCAGTCTGCGAGAAGAGCTACAATTAGATGGACCTGATTCTGAAAGAAATCAGCGCATTTTCCAAGCTTTACGATATTTTGATCTGGAGCAGGCACTCGATAAGAGCCCCTATCAACTAAGTGGTGGTCAGCAAAAGATTCTTCAGCTCTTGACTATCTTGACCAGCAAGGCTTCTGTGATTTTACTAGATGAACCTTTTGCTGGTTTGGATGATAGAGCCTGCCATTATTTTTGTCAGTGGATGTTGGAGGATAGAAATCAAGGAAGATGTTTTCTGATCATTAGCCATCGTTTAGATCCCTTGATCTCTGTGGTTGATTATTGGATTGAGATGACTAGTCAGGGTCTCAGTCATGTGAAAGAAGTGACAATTACCAAACAACTCACATCTCAGAGTAGCAATACTCAAGGGGAGGTGAGATAGTATGGTCAAAGTAGCAACCCAGACACCGATTATCAGTCTCTTCTTGCTGATTTTATCCTTGGAAACATCTTTCATTCCTTCGATTGCTCTAAATCTTTCGGTAGTCGCATTTTGTATTCTCTTTATGCTCTATTACCGTCGATTTAAGATGTTGGCTTGGATGATTCTACTCGCCATTTTGCCATCTTTGGCCAACTACTGGGCAGTTCAGTTACACGGAGATGCTTCGCAGGCAGTCATGCTTGGAACGAGGGCCTTTGTGACGGTTTGTATCGGCCTTGTTTTTGTTTCGTCTATTTCCCTAAAAGAGCTTCTCTTGTACTTGGCTCAAAAGGGGTTATCACGGTCTTGGGCTTATGCCTTGATTGTGGTATTCAATTCCTTCCCCCTTATTCAGCAAGAAATCAAGTCCCTCAAGGAAGCTTGCTTATTACGCGGTCAAGAACTACATTTTTGGTCGCCCCTGATTTACAGTAAGGTTTTGATGACGGTCTTTAGATGGCGCCATCTTTATCTGAGAGCTCTATCTGCGCATGGATATGACGAACATGCACAGGTGGAGAATCGCTATCGGACTTTTTATATTCCTCAAAGGACAATATTCATCTACCTGCTGTTCTTTTTATTGCTTCAAACCAGTCTATTTTTATAAAGGAGTTATTATGGAATTTACAGATATTGCGATAGAATTATCCAAGGAAGCTTGGCAGGCTTCCTTTCATCACCCCTTTGTTTTACAGTTGCAAGAGGGAAATTTAGACCCGTCCATCTTTCGCTATTACTTGATTCAGGATGCCTACTATTTGAAGGCCTTCTCAGAAGCCTATCACCTCTTGGCTGATAAGACTTCAAACCAAGAGATGAAAAGACTCTTGAAACAAAATGCTCAGAGTCTAGTGGAAGGTGAGTTATTTATCCGCCAACAATTTTTCAAGGAATTGGAAATCAGCGATCAGGAGATGGAGCAACATCCAATCGCTCCAACCTGCTATCATTATATCTCTCACATTTATCGTCAATTTGAAGAAGAAAATCTAGCCATTGCCTTTGCAAGTTTGTTGCCTTGTCCTTGGCTATATCATGATATAGGCAAATCACTTAATCTTAAACCATCACCAAATCCTCTCTACCAACAATGGATTGAAACTTATATTACGGATGAGTTGGAGCAGCAGATCAGAGAGGAAGAAGTTTTGGTCAATCAGCTCTATCGAGAAAGTGACGAGACAGACAAGAAAAAAATGCTAGATGTCTTCCACATCAGTGTTCATATGGAAGCTAAGTTTTGGGAAATGGCCTACCAACACCAGACATGGAAGAGCGATTTACAGTCTTTAGAAACAGGAGAAGAATAGAAATATGAGAAACCACCAATTACAGGTTCACAAATTAACCATTTTATCCATGATGATTGCCCTTGATGTAGTTCTTACGCCTATCTTTCGGATTGAGGGAATGGCACCTATGTCCAGTGTAGTCAATATTCTAGCAGGAATCATGATGGGACCTGTTTATGCCTTGGCTATGGCTACAGTGACAGCCTTTATCCGTATGACGACTCAAGGGATTCCGCCTTTAGCTCTCACAGGAGCGACTTTTGGAGCCCTTCTAGCAGGTCTCTTTTATAAGTATGGTCGAAAATTTTACTTTTCTGCCTTGGGAGAAATTTTGGGAACAGGTATCATTGGTTCTATTGTTTCCTATCCTGTTATGGTACTCTTTACAGGATCGGCCGCTAAGCTTAGCTGGTTTATCTACACTCCTCGATTTTTCGGAGCAACCTTGATTGGCACAGCGATTTCCTTTATTGCCTTTCGATTTTTAATCAAGCAGGAATTCTTTAAAAAAGTGCAGGGATATTTCTTTGGTGAAAGGATAAACTGATGCAGGAATTGACAAATCCTTTTCCTCTGGAAACGACTTCCCTCATTCACTGTATTACCAATGAGATTTCTTGTGAGATGCTGGCAAATGGGATTTTGGCTCTGGGATGTAAACCAGTTATGGCAGATGATTCCCGTGAGGTTCTTGATTTTACTAAGCAAAGCCAGGCACTCTTCATCAATTTAGGGCATTTGTCAGCTGGGAAGGAAAAAGCAATCCGTATAGCAGCTTCTTATGCAGCTCAAGTTTCTCTCCCAATGGTAGTAGATGCGGTTGGCATAACGGCTTCAGTCATTCGTAAGAGCTTAGTTAAAGACCTTTTAGACTATAGACCTACGGTCCTTAAAGGAAATATGTCGGAAATCCGGAGTCTTGTTGGCTTAAAACACCACGGAGTTGGGGTCGATGCGAGTGCTAAAGATCAAGAAACTGATGATTTGCTTCAAGTCTTGAAAGACTGGTGTCAGACCTATCCAGGTGTGTCATTCTTAGTCACAGGTCCCAAGGACCTCATTGTTTCAAAGAATCAGGTTGCTGTATTGGGAAATGGCTGTGTAGAATTAGACTGGATAACAGGGACAGGAGACTTGGTTGGAGCTTTAACAGCTGTTTTTCTCAGCCAAGGAAAGACTGCCTTTGAAGCTTCTTGCCTAGCGGTTTCTTATCTCAATATCTCCGCTGAGAGAATAGTTGTTCAAGGAATGGGATTGGAAGAATTCCGTTACCAAGTACTCAATCAGCTTTCGCTCCTCAAAAGAGATGAAAATTGGCTAGATGCCATCAAAGGAGATGTTTATGAATAGAGAGGCGCTTAGACTGTATCTGGTAACCAACCGCTACCAAGATTCCTTGGAAACTTTTCTTGAAAAGATTGAGACGGCTTGCCGTTCAGGGGTTACCATAGTCCAATTACGAGAAAAAAATCTCACAACTCATCAATATTATCAACTAGCCAAACAAGTCAAGGAAATAACAGATACCTATCAGGTACCCTTAATAATCGATGATCGGTTGGATATCTGTCTTGCAGTTGATGCTGCAGGTCTGCATATCGGAGATGATGAATTACCAGTTTCGGTAGCTCGCAAAGTCCTAGGTTCTGAAAAAATCCTCGGTGTCACAGCTAAAACTGTAAAAAGAGCCCTCGAGGCAGAAGAAGGAGGTGCGGATTACTTGGGGACAGGAGCCATTTTCCCGACTACGACCAAGGAAAATGCGCCTATCACCCTGATTTCAACCTTGAAGACAATTTGCCAAAGGGTCGCTATTCCAGTAGTTGCTATCGGAGGTTTGACATCAGAGAATATTGAACAGCTTATTGGCACGGGCATAGCTGGAGTAGCTGTAGTGCGTGATTTGATGCAGGCAGAAGATATAGAGGCAAAAACACAAGCCTTTTTGACAAAGTTGGATGACATTATTTTCTAATTAATACTCAATGAAAATCAAAGAGCAAATTAGGAAGCTAGTCGCAGGTTGTTCAAAGCACAGCTTTGAGGTTGCAGATAAAGCTGACGTCGTTTGAAGAGATTTTCGAAAAGTATAAAAACTCTCTAATTCCCTTAAAGTGGGAACTAGAGAGTTTTTTTAATCTTTAAAGCTTGTATGGTTGACTGGGCCAGAACCATGACCGAGTTGAGGGGCGTCTTGGATGGCTTTCGTGATAAAGGCCTTGGCTTTATCGACTGCTTGATAGAGGGTTTTCCCCTTGGCTAGTTCAGCAGTAATCACTGCAGCAAAGGTACATCCAGTACCATGGGTGTGACAGGTTTGAATTCGTGGGCTTTCCCAGACAAATTGTTCATCTTTGGTAAAGAGGAAATCTTTAGCACCACCTTCGAGATGGCCACCTTTGATGACTACAGATTGAGGACCAAATTCTTTTAAAATCAGGCGACCGGCACGTTGCATGTCTTCGGGGTCATGGATTGAGAAACCAACAATCTCTTCTGCCTCAGGAAGATTGGGTGTGATAATAGTTGCAAGGGGAAGCAGGTTTGTTTTTAGGTAGGTTCTGGCACTGGTATCAATCAGGGTGTCACCGCTTGTTGCGACCATAACAGGGTCAAGGACGTAGGGACAATCCAGATTTTTAAGATAGGGTTGGATGATTTCCATTATTTCAGTAGTTGCCAACATCCCAGTTTTTACAGCCTGAGGCTTGATATCCGAAAAGACACTTTCCAATTGAGCTTTCAACATTTGAGGAGAAACGTGCTCAATTAGCTGAACACCTCTGGTATTTTGAGCGACAAGGCTGGTCACAACGGCCATTCCATAGACATCTCTAGCTTGGAACGACTTTAAATCAGCCATAATGCCAGCACCACCACTAGGGTCAGTCCCTGCAATGGTCAAAGCAACGGGTAAATAAGTCATCTAAAACCTCCCAACCAACTGAAGTTTGTATTCTTAAGAACAAGCTGGTCTGTTTTAGAAAGGTAATAGAAGACTGCTAGTCCCCATTATCATTTCCACTTCCATCAGCTAGCATTACCTAGATTGAGTCAAAGGGTCTAACAGTTGTTAATCTCAGCTTTACGCACCCCTAGTGGTTGTTTTCTTTTTTCTTTAGTATAGCATATTTTTATAGTTTATATAGTAAGATTTGACTGCAAATCCTGTATTATATGGTTAAAATTCAATTTTTCAAAGAAAAGATTAATTTCATAGTTGACAAATGTAGATTTTTGAAGTATACTAATAACTGTAATCGACAAATGTAGATTTAGGAGGTGCGATTATGCAGATTTCAGATGCAGAATGGCAGGTCATGAAGATTATTTGGATGCAA
>NZ_CAUQJA010000005.1:0-115234 GCF_963518475.1 uncultured Streptococcus sp.
ACTCAAGAGGCTGAAGAGGACGGTTTGCTAAATCGTTAGGTCGGGTAACTGGCGCAAGGGTTCGAATCCCTTATTCTCCGTTTGAATGAGGGTTTATAACTCTCTTTTTTTGTATTTTTAAGAATAGTAGAATAAAAACTTCAGATTTGTAAAACTTAATTGGATTACTTATCTGAAGTTTTTTTGCGCTCTTTGTCAACTGTAGTGGGTTGAAGAAAAGCTAAAATCTTTATATATTGTCGATTTTATGGTTGTGCTAGTTTATTATTACTTCCAACCCTTGAGTGAAATTTCTCCGCTATTTAGCCAGATTTCTTTTCCGTTATCACATTGAACTAAAAGTTTGCCATTTTCTGAGATGTCTTTAGCAAGTCCTTTGTAGTCTTTTTGATCTAGTGTAAAAGTCACTTCTTTTCCTAGAACGAAGGACTGTTTTTTGTATAGGTATAATAGCTCTTCTGCAGGTGTTTCGAAGAAAGCATGCCAGATCTCTATGATTAATTCATTTCTGGTAATAGGTGCTGGTGCTTTAAATAAGCTAGCAGCTTTTTCTTTTAATTCTTGTGGAAAATCATTGATAGTGAAGTTGATTCCTACTCCAATAATGATATCTGTGACTAGGCCTGTTTCTACAGACGTCATTGCCTCAGTAAGGATTCCTCCAATTTTATGATTGTTTAGGTAGATATCATTGACCCATTTTATGTCGATATCTATTAAAGTTAGGTTCTTAATGGCTTTGTAGATAGCTCCTGCTACAAGTAGTGTGTAGGATGGTAATTGGTCATAGGGGAGATTGGGTTTAAGATGGAGTGTCATATAAATGCCACCTTGGGGTGAGTAGAAAGAACGTTGAAAACGGCCTCGGCCAGCTGTTTGATAGGAAGCTAGATAGAGGGTGTTTGCTTCATTTCCTAAATCAATAGCTTCTTTTGCATCGAGTTGTGTTGATATTGTTTCGGGTTTAAAACTGATTTTAATTGGAAGATTTTGTTCTAGAAGTTCTGGAAGAATAAGGTCTCCATTCACCAGTTTATAGCCTTTGTTTTTGATACTATCAATTTCAATGCCTTCTTGTTCTAAACGCTTGATGGCTTTCCAAATTGATGTTCGGGTCAGTGATAGTTCTTCTGCAATCTTTTCTCCGCTGATATAATCGGTTTCTTTAGCTAGAATTTGGTAGACGGCTTGGTAGGATTTCATAGTGTTTCCTTTCTTTAGGAATTGTAAATGATTTAAATATAGTTCGGATAGTTGGTCAAAACCTTATTATATTACTACTATTTTAACATATACCTAGTCTTTACGGTATGATTTTCTTATAGTAAATCTAGTCATTAAGTTTGAGTTTTGAAATATTAATATTTTTGCTCCCTTTTTTACCTAGTAAACGTTTCCTTTGTTTTCAAATTGCTAAAAAAGTGGTACAATATAGGGTAGCTTACTATTATCTGAATCAACTGATTTGGAGAGAAAGGATTCATTTTGAAATCAATAGGCTTTATTGAAAAGCTGAAAGGGTTGTCTAGTAAAGAGCTGATTTTATTGGGAATTATACTGAGTATCTTTTTACCCTTTTATCTTTTTGTAGTTGTATTCTGTTTATATATTATCAGTTTAATTTTCACAGGGGACATGAAAAGTATTCTTCAGAAAATGGGGGAGCATCCGATGCTGCTTCTTTTTCTTGGCTATAGTACTGTTATATCCGTTTTTGCACAAAATTGGATGGGTCTTGTGGCTTCAGTAGGAATTTTTCTATTTACTATTTTCTTTTTGCACTATCAGTCGATTTTATCACATAAATTCTTTCGATTGATTTTGCAGCTCGTCTTGTTTGGTAGCGTCTTGTCAGCTGCTTTTGCGAGTTTAGAACATTTCCAAATTGTGAAGAAATTCAACTATGCTTTTCTTTCACCCAATATGCAGGTGTGGCATCAGAATCGTGCAGAAGTGACCTTCTTTAACCCTAATTATTATGGAATTATTTGTTGTTTCTGTATCATGATTGCTTTCTATCTGTTTACAACGACCAAGTTGAATTGGTTGAAAGTATTCTGTGTGTTTGCAGGCTTTGTTAATCTCTTTGGATTGAACTTTACGCAAAATCGAACTGCCTTTCCTGCTATTATTGCTGGAGCCATTATTTATCTCTTTACGACCATTAAAAACTGGAAGGCCTTTTGGCTTAGTATTGGGGTCTTTGCGATTGGCTTGAGTTTCCTCTTTTCTAGTGATTTGGGAGTTCGGATGGGGACTTTAGACTCTTCTATGGAAGAACGCATTTCTATCTGGGATGCTGGGATGGCCTTGTTTAAGCAAAATCCTTTTTGGGGTGAAGGGCCATTGACCTATATGCACTCGTATCCTCGGATACATGCTCCTTATCATGAACATGCCCACAGTCTTTATATTGATACGATTCTGAGTTACGGAATTGTGGGGACTATTTTACTAGTTTTGTCTTCTGTGTCTCCTGTTCGCTTGATGATGGATATGAGTCAGGAGTCGGGGAAACGCCCGATTATCGGTCTTTATCTGTCTTTCCTTACAGTGGTTGCTGTGCATGGAATCTTTGACTTGGCCCTCTTCTGGATTCAGTCAGGTTTCATTTTCTTGCTAGTTATGTGCAGTATTCTGTTGGAGCATCGAACATTGGTATCGGACATGACGGATTAAGTTTATTAGATTCAAATCTTCTACCTTGGGTGGGAGATTTTTTTGCTAGGAAAAATTATTTCCAAATCGAAATAGTTGACAGTTGGAATGATGAGTGTTACAATTGTTTTATTCATTTCGATATCGAAATAAATTGGAGGTGTTATGAAAGATAGTCATTTGATAGCCCATCATATTCGTTTGTTGAATGGGCGGATTTTTCAAAAGTTACTGAGCCAAGACCCTGAAGCTCTTTATCGGAGTGAACAGGGCAAGATTTTAGCGGTTTTATGGAATAGTGAAACTGGCTGTGCAACTGCGACAGACATTGCGCTTGCGACTGGACTTGCTAATAATACTCTGACGACTATGATAAAAAAGCTTGAGGAACAAAATCTTGTAACTATTAGTCCATGTGGAGAAGATAAGCGTAAGAAGTATTTGATTTTAACAGAGTTGGGGCAGTCTCAGAAAGAAGTGGGGCATCGTGTCAGTCAGAAATTGGATACGATTTTTTACAGAGGATTTTCAGAGGAAGAAATTCGTCAGTTTGAAGCCTTTCAAGAAAGAATTTTGGCTAATCTGAAAGAGGAGGAAAATGAGGTTTAAAATGGAGCAAATTAGCTGTTTATAAGTAAAGGCCACTTTTGACTTTGTTTTCCAACTCTTAGGACAAGGAAACTATGTGGTTAGCTATGGTCAGACTCAGATTGGTGGAGTTGCCTATGCCCAGTACGATATCTTCCGTCTAGAAAACGGGAAAATTGTGGAGCATTGGGACAATAAGGAAGTCATGCCTAAGGTAGAAGACTTGACCAATCGAGGGAAGTTTTAAATTGAGGATACAGAATGATTGAATACAAAAATGTAGCTTTACGTTACACAGAAAAAGATGTCTTGAGAGATGTTAATTTACGGATTGAGAATGGCGAGTTTATGGTTTTAGTTGGGCCATCTGGGTCCGGTAAGACGACCATGATTAAGATGATTAACCGTCTCTTGGAACCGACTGATGGAAATATTTATATGGATGGCAAGCGCATCAAAGACTATGACGAGCGGGATCTTCGTCTTTCTACTGGTTATGTTTTACAGGCTATTGCCCTATTTCCTAATCTAACGGTCGCGGAAAATATTGCCCTGATTCCTGAAATGAAGTGCTGGACTAAGGAAGAAATTGCTCAGAAAACAGAAGAGCTTTTGGCTAAGGTTGGTTTACCAGTGGCTGAGTATGGACATCGACTTCCTAGTGAATTATCTGGTGGAGAACAGCAACGGGTCGGTATTGTTCGTGCTATGATTGGTCAGCCTAAGATTCTCCTCATGGATGAACCTTTTTCAGCCTTGGATGCTATTTCTCGCAAACAGTTGCAGGTTCTGACTAAAGAATTGCATAAAGAGTTTGGGATGACAACGATTTTTGTGACCCATGATACGGATGAAGCTTTGAAATTGGCGGACCGTATTGCTGTCTTGCAGGATGGAGAGATTCGCCAGGTAGCGAATCCCGAGACAATTTTAAAAGCGCCTGCAACAGACTTTGTAGCAGACTTGTTTGGAGGTAGTGTTCATGACTAATTTAATTGCAACTTTTCAGGATCGTTTTAGTGATTGGTTGACAGCTCTATCTCAACATTTGCAGTTGTCACTTTTGACCTTGTTGCTGGCTATCTTTATAGCGATTCCCTTGGCTGTTTATCTTCGCTATCATGAGAAGTTGGCGGATTGGGTTTTGCAGATTGCAGGGATTTTCCAGACCATCCCGTCTCTGGCCCTGTTGGGACTCTTTATCCCCTTGATGGGAATTGGAACCTTGCCGGCTTTGACAGCGTTAGTGATTTATGCGATCTTTCCGATTTTACAAAATACCATCACTGGACTCAAGGGAATTGATCCGAACCTGCAAGAGGCTGGGATTGCCTTTGGGATGACTAGGTGGGAGCGACTCAAGAAGTTTGAAATTCCACTTGCTATGCCTGTTATGATGTCTGGGATTCGGACGGCAGCGGTCTTGATTATCGGTACGGCAACCTTGGCTGCCTTGATTGGTGCGGGAGGACTGGGGTCCTTTATCCTTTTGGGAATTGACCGTAATAATGCCAGTCTGATTTTGATTGGGGCCCTTTCTTCTGCAGTGCTTGCCATTGCCTTTAATTTCCTGCTAAAAGTGATGGAAAAGGCAAAATTGCGGACGATTTTTTCTGGTTTTGCCTTGGTGACAATATTGCTCGGTCTGTCTTATAGTCCAGCTCTCTTGGCTCAAAAAGAGAAAGAAAACTTGGTTATTGCTGGGAAATTGGGTCCAGAACCAGAAATTTTGGCCAATATGTATAAGTTGCTGATTGAAGAAAATACTAGTATGACTGCGACTGTTAAACCGAATTTTGGGAAGACAAGCTTTCTTTATGAAGCTCTGAAAAAAGGCGATATTGACATTTATCCTGAATTTACTGGTACGGTGACTGAAAGTCTACTTCAACCATCACCGAAAGTGAGTCATGAGCCAGATCAGGTTTATCAGGTGGCGCGTGATGGCATTGCCAAACAGGATCATCTAGCCTATCTCAAACCTATGTCTTATCAAAATACCTATGCTGTAGCTGTTCCGAAAAAGATTGCTCAAGAATATGGCTTGAAGACCATTTCGGATTTGAAAAAAGTGGAAGGGCAGTTGAAGGCAGGCTTTACACTTGAGTTTAATGACCGTGAAGATGGAAATAAGGGCTTGCAGTCAATGTATGGTCTCAATCTCAATGTAGCGACCATGGAGCCAGCTCTTCGCTATCAGGCAATTCAGTCAGGCGATATTCAAATTACGGATGCCTATTCGACCGATGCGGAATTGGCGCGTTATGATTTGCAGGTCTTGGAAGATGACAAGCAACTCTTTCCACCTTATCAAGGGGCTCCACTGATGAAAGAAGCTCTTCTCAAGAAACATCCAGAGTTGGAAACAGTTCTCAATAAATTGGCTGGTAAAATTACTGAAAGCCAGATGAGCCAGCTTAACTATCAAGTGGGTGTTGAAGGCAAGTCAGCAGAACAAGTAGCCAAGGAATTTCTACAAGAACAAGGTTTGTTGAAAAAATAGCTTGAAAAGCTAAACTCAACTTGGTTAAACGACTATATAGAAGAATGCTCAGACAATGTTGTCTGGGCTTTTTTGATTGTTGAAAAGATGAAAACTCAGTAGCCTAGAAATAAGGCAACTGAGCTCTACTCTGTATTCAATTTTTAGGAATGAGAAGGTCTAGATAAAACTGGACAACTTCCTGGTATGTAAAGTCTTGTCCTTTTTTGAGCCACCAGGTCAATGTCTCGATAAAGTTGGACACGACCAAGTGTTGGAGGTAAGAAGTAGGCAGATTAGTGTGGGCTTCTTTTAACTCATCAGCCAACATGGGATAGACATGGTGTTCTAGCTCTTTATGGAGTTGACGGAGGAAGTAGTCATTTTTGGAAAATAGCAGACTGGTAACATGGTCCTGGTTTTTCTGAAAATGTAAAAAGATATGTGCGAGGTAGTCCTCGGTAGTAAAGTGTCCTTCCCTTTCAAAGAGATGATGAAAGAGGTAGCGACAGAGCTCATCTAAAAGGAGTTCCTTGCTTTCATAGTGACAGTAAAAAGTAGAACGCCCAACATCTGCTAGGTCAATGATATCCTGAACAGTAGTGGCATCATAGCCTTTGTCGTTCAAAAGTTGTAAAAAAGCTTGATAGATGGCTTTTTTCGTCTTGCTGACTCGACGGTCTCTTTTTGGCATGTAGACACTTGAGACAAACTGTTCAGAACTGAACATGGCTGACAGTTTGCTTCTATCCTTTCTTTGAATTTTATTAGATAATACAAATGAAAGAAGTATGTATATACCCATTATACCAAAGGAGGGAGAGAAATGAGTTCTAAAACATCTATCTGGTTAGCTTTTTTCTTAAATTTAAGCTATGCGATTGTTGAGTTTATCGCAGGAGGAATCTTTGGTTCGAGTGCAGTTCTTGCTGATTCCGTTCATGACTTGGGAGATGCTATAGCCATTGGCATCTCAGCCCTTTTAGAAACAATTTCAAACCGTGAAGAAGATAGACAGTACACCTTGGGTTACAAACGTTTTAGTCTTTTAGGAGCCATGCTAACGGCTGTGATTCTTATGATAGGGTCTGTCCTAGTGATCTTGGAAAATGTCACAAAGATTGTTCAACCGCAACCCGTCAATGAGGAAGGCATCCTCTGGCTGGGAATCATTGCAGTAGCCATTAATGTGCTAGCAAGTCTGGTAGTTCGTAAGGGGAAAACAAAGAACGAGTCAATTCTTAGCCTGCATTTTTTGGAAGACACTCTTGGTTGGTTGGCCGTCATTCTAATGGCGATTATTCTTCGATTTACGGACTGGTATATCCTCGATCCGCTTTTATCACTAGTTATTTCTATCTTTATTCTGTCGAAAGCCATTCCTCGCTTTTGGAGCGCACTGAAAATTTTCCTAGATGCTGTGCCAGAAGGAGTCGAGACAAGTGATTTGGAGAAGGATTTAGAGGCTCTACCCAATGTCAACAGTGTCAATCAACTTAGCATTTGGTCCATGGATGGTCTAGAGAATAATGCTATTGTTCACATTTGTATCAAGGACTGGGAACAGATGATGGAAACCAAAGAAGTGGTGCGTCAATGTTTAGAAGAAAGAGGCGTGCAGAATATCACTATTGAAGTAGATAGCAGTCAAAGCAATCATGCGCAACATAAGCGGAGGGTGAGAGAATTAGAGCAGAAGCATGGGCATCATCATTAGAAAAGCGACCTCGCTAGAGGTCGTTTTGTTATCCTATTCATTCCTTGTACTCTCTCTCAATGTCAATCTGGTTCCCAGCATAGTCAGGCTAGGGATTTTGCGACCGTGGAGTACTTCCTTATTAAGAATATCCATACCTGCTCGCCCCATTTCCTTGGTATAAACGGTGATGCTGGAGAGGGGAGGATAGACTTGCTTGGTCAGACTAGTGTCGTTAAAGGAAATAAGGCTGACACGGTCTGGTAGGCTGATTCCAGCCTCTTGAAGGGAACGGAGGGCGCCGATGGCTAAACTATCACTGGCAGCAAAAAATGCTGGTGGGAGTTGGTCTCCCAAGCTCTGAATGGCTTCCTTCATCAAGTCATAGCCAGACTGGGCAGTAAAGCTTCCTTGAAAGACCAGTTCATCATGATAGATTCCCTTTGCTTGACTGTAGTTCTTAAAATTTTCAAGTCGCTTATCCTGGATGATTTCTTCTTGATCGGTTGTTTCTTCAAGACCTGTTAGAATCCCGATACGATTCAACCCTTGACTGAGGAAATAATCGACAACCTGTTTCATGGCAGTATAAAAGTCCGTAATAATGCAGGTATGTCCCAGGGAAAGTGTATCGCTGTCTAGAAATACAAGAGGTTTTTGGTATTCTTCAAAGGCAGAAATCTGAGCACGGCTAAACTTTCCGATGCAGAGAATCCCAATCACTTCCTCGCTTAGAGTAAAAGGGTGGTCATTGAAATAGCGCAAGATATCATAGTCCAGTTCTTGGGCTCTTTTTTCTATGCCTAGGCGAATCTGGTAGTAGTAGAGGTCATCCAGCTCCCCTTGTTCGCTGACCCATTGGATAATGGCAATCTTTTGCTTGGGTTTGTGGGACTCGCCTGTCTTGAGGTGCTTGGTGTAGCCCAGCTCTTCAGCAACGGTTAAAATACGGTGTCTGGTTTCTTCTGTAACAGATAGGCTCTGGTCGCGATTGAGGACACGAGATACGGTCGCGATAGAGACAGAGGCTAGCTGTGCAATGTCTTTTAAGGTAGCCATAAATCCTCCTTGATTAGATTAGTATATCATATTTTTCTGCTTTTTACCGATAGTTTAGTAAAAATTTAGTAAAAAGGATTGACCTTGGAAAATCCCTTGGATACAATAGAAGAAAACGATTACACGTTAAGGTGACTTAACGGACAGTAAAAGGAGAATTCATATGACACAACATTTTACTGCTGAAACTCTTCGCAAAGATTTTTTTGCTGTTTTTGGTCAAGAAGCAGACCAAACCTTCTTTTCACCAGGTCGTATCAATTTGATTGGTGAGCACACAGACTACAACGGTGGACATGTATTTCCAGCAGCCATTTCCTTAGGAACTTATGGGGCTGCTCGTAAACGTGATGACCAAGTCTTGCGTTTCTACTCAGCTAACTTTGAGGACAAGGGTATTATCGAAGTGCCTCTCGCCGACCTCAAGTTTGAAAAAGAGCACAACTGGACCAACTATCCAAAAGGTGTCCTTCATTTCTTGCAAGAAGCTGGACATGTGATTGACAAAGGTTTTGATTTTTATGTTTATGGGAATATCCCAAATGGTGCTGGTTTGTCTTCTTCAGCATCCCTTGAACTTTTGACAGGAGTCGTGGCAGAGCATCTCTTTGATTTAAAATTAGAGCGTCTCGATTTGGTTAAAATTGGAAAACAAACAGAAAACAACTTTATCGGAGTCAACTCTGGCATTATGGACCAGTTTGCTATCGGTATGGGAGCTGACCAACGTGCTATTTACTTAGATACCAATACTTTAGAATACGACTTGGTGCCACTTGATTTGAAGGACAATGTCGTTGTTATCATGAACACCAACAAACGCCGTGAATTGGCGGACTCTAAATACAATGAACGCCGTGCTGAGTGTGAAAAAGCAGTGGAAGAGTTGCAAGCTGCCTTGGATATTCAGACCTTGGGTGAATTGGACGAGTGGGCCTTTGACCAATATAGCTATCTGATTAAAGATGAAAATCGTTTGAAACGTGCTCGCCATGCTGTGCTTGAAAACCAACGTACCCTTAAAGCGCAAGCAGCCCTTCAAGCAGGAGATTTGGAAACATTTGGTCGTTTGATGAATGCGTCACACGTTTCCCTAGAGCATGACTATGAAGTAACTGGTTTGGAATTGGATACCCTTGTTCACACAGCTTGGAATCAAGAAGGCGTTCTCGGTGCTCGTATGACAGGGGCAGGTTTTGGCGGATGTGCCATTTCCTTGGTGCAAAAAGATGCTGTTGATGCCTTTAAGGAAGCTGTAGGCAAACACTACGAGGAAGTAGTTGGCTACGCTCCAAGTTTCTATATCGCTGAAGTTGCAGGTGGAACTCGCGTCCTTGACTAGTCAAAAGGAGGCTTTATAGTGACCTTAGTAGATAAATTTGTAACACATGTCATTTCTGAAAGTTCATTTGAGGAAATGGATCGAATCTACCTGACCAATTGTGTCTTGGCACAAGTGGGAGACGGTGTTTTGGAAGTTGAGACGGATCTGGATAAATTGATTGACCTCAAGGACCAGCTGGTTGAGGAAGCCGTTCGATTAGAGACGATTGAGGATAGTCAGACTGCGCGTGAAATCCTTGGTGCTGAACTGATGGATTTGGTGACCCCTTGTCCGAGTCAGGTCAATCGTGACTTCTGGGAAACCTATGTCCACTCTCCTGAGCAAGCGATAGAGGATTTTTACCAACTCAGTCAGAAAAATGACTACATCAAACTCAAGGCCATTGCTAAAAATATTGCTTATCGTGTTCCATCTGATTACGGTGAACTTGAAATTACTATCAATCTCTCTAAGCCTGAAAAGGATCCCAAAGAGATTGCGGCAGCCAAGTTGGTGCAAGCTAGTAATTATCCTCAGTGTCAGCTTTGTCTAGAGAATGAGGGCTATCATGGTCGGGTCAACCACCCAGCTCGTAGCAACCACCGTATTATCCGCTTTGAAATGGCGGGTCAGGAGTGGGGGTTCCAGTATTCGCCCTATGCTTACTTTAATGAGCACTGTATTTTCTTAGATGGCCAGCATCGTCCCATGGCCATTAGTCGTCAGAGCTTTGAACGTCTGCTTGCTATCGTAGAGCAGTTTCCAGGATATTTTGCAGGCTCTAATGCCGACCTGCCGATTGTGGGTGGCTCTATTCTGACTCATGATCACTATCAGGGAGGCCGTCACGTATTTCCTATGGAATTGGCTCCTCTGCAAAAGACCTTCCTATTTGCTGGTTTTGAGCAGGTCAAGGCTGGCATTGTCAAATGGCCAATGTCAGTATTGCGTTTGACTTCGGATTCCAAAGAAGATTTGATCAACTTAGCTGACAAGATTTTGCAGGAATGGCGTCAGTATTCGGATCCTAGTGTGCAGATTTTGGCAGAGACAGACGGGAAACCGCATCACACCATTACACCAATTGCTCGTAAACGCGATGGACAGTTTGAGTTGGACTTGGTCTTGAGAGACAATCAGACTTCTGCAGAACATCCTGATGGCATCTATCATCCCCACAAGGATGTTCAACATATCAAGAAGGAAAATATCGGCTTGATTGAGGTCATGGGCTTGGCAATCTTACCACCACGTCTGAAAGAAGAAGTAGAGCAAGTCGCTAGCTATCTTGTAGGAGAAGCTGATACAGTTGCCGATTATCATCAGGAATGGGCAGACCAACTAAAAGCCCAACATTCAGATCTAACGAATAAAGAAAAAGCCCTTGAAATCGTCAAGGACTCTGTTGGTGCTATCTTTGCGCGTGTACTTGAGGATGCAGGAGTCTACAAGCAGACGGAACAAGGACAGGCAGCCTTTATGCGCTTTGTGGAGCAGGTCGGAATTTTGCCAGACTAGGAGCTTTCTCCTTGCACAGTCCTATAAAAAGTAGTATCATAGTGTCGTTTGAAATATCAGGAGGAAACGATGAAAGATTTTCATTTTGACGCTATATCTGCCTTTGAAAATTACGAAATTGAACAAATGAGAGATGGTCACGTTGTGGTGACGACCAAAGTAGTGGACTCGTCTCTCAACTACTATGGCAATGCCCATGGTGGCTATCTCTTTACCCTTTGCGACCAGATCAGCGGTTTGGTGGTCATATCTCTGGGGATTGATGGAGTGACGCTCCAGTCTTCTATCAACTACCTCAAAGCAGGAAAACTCAACGATGTGCTGACCATTAAAGGAGAATGTGTCCATCAAGGTCGCACAACCTGTGTCGTGGATGTCGATATTACCAATCAAGAAGGCAGAAATGTCTGCAAAGCAACCTTTACCATGTTTGTCACAGGCCAACGGTCAGAAGATAGACAGGTAAGGATATAGAGAAACAAAAAAGAGGTTCGCACCTCTTTTTCTTATTTCTTTTTATGATTTAATACGGCATTGAGGACAATGGCAAGTAGGCTGGCTACGACGATTCCGTTTGAGAAGAACATTTGGAAGGCTGTTGGCATGCTGACAAAGAGATTACTGTTGTTGAGTCCAACACCTGCAGCGATGGATACAGCTGCGATAAGGAAGTTATGTTCATTGTTGGCAAAGTCAACGCGGGCGAGGATTTGCATCCCTTGAATCGATACAAAACCAAACATCACCAGCATGGCACCACCGAGGACAGGGCTCGGAATGATTTGGGCAAGGGCGCCAAACTTAGGAAGGAGTCCAAGGAGAACCAAGAAACCAGCTGCGTAGTAGATTGGCAGGCGAGTCTTAATACCTGATAATTTAACCAAACCAACATTTTGTGAAAATCCTGTGTAAGGGAAGGTGTTAAAGATTCCTCCGAGAAGTACGGCCAAACCTTCTGCGCGGTAACCGTTGCGGAGGCGCGTGCTGTCGATTGGATCCTTGGTGATATCAGACAAGGCCAGGTAAACACCAGTTGACTCAACCATAGACACCGTTGCGATGATACACATCATGACAATAGATGAGATTTCAAAGGTTGGCATCCCAAAGTAGAGTGGAGTTGGTACATGGACAAGCGGTGCTGCTGCAACAGGAGAGAAGTCAACTAAGCCCATGCTAGCAGCAATGGCAGTTCCAACAACTAGACCAATCAAAATGGAGATAGACTTGATAAATCCTTTGGTAAAGATGTTAATCAAGAGGATAATCACAACAGTGATAGCTGCAAGCAAGAGACTTTGACCAGTTGGCTCTGGAACGTTATTTCCCATATTTCCAATAGCGACAGGAATCAAGGTTAAACCAATCGTGGTAATAACAGATCCTGTTACGATAGATGGGAAGAGATTGGCCACTTTTGAGAAGATGCCTGAAACAAGAACCACGTAAATCCCTGATGCGATAAGGGCACCAAACATAGCGCCACTTCCATGGCTTTGCCCAATCATAATCAAGGGAGCGACGGATTGGAAGGCAACTCCAAGAACGACTGGGAGTCCAATACCAAAGTATTTGTTGAGTTGGAGTTGAAGGAAGGTTGCCACCCCACACATGAAGATATCTGTGGAAATCAGGTAGGTCAACTGCTCAGTTGAATAGCCAAGGGCTGTCGCAATCATGATAGGAACCAGGATGGATCCTGAGTACATGGCTAGTAAGTGTTGCAAGCCAAGAACGGCTGCTTGCGAGTGTTTTTCTTGAGTTTGCATTAGAGATCTGCCTCCTTAAAAATAACTTGACCATTTTTAAAACGATCCAAACGAGCGAGTGATAGGACAGGATAGCCTGCTTTTTCAAGCAAATCACGACCATCTTGGAAGGATTTTTCAATCACGATACCGATCGCTTCGACTCTTGCACCGGCTTGTTCGATGATTTGAATCAAGCCTTTAGCCGCTTGGCCATTAGCAAGGAAATCGTCAATAATCAAGACCTTGTCCTCGGGTGAGAGGAATTTTCCAGCGATGGAAACGGTGCTAGTCACCTGCTTGGTAAAGGAGTAGACTTCGGCAGTTAAGATACCTTCGTTCATGGTAATGTTTTTAGCTTTTTTAGCGAAAATCATGGGTACATTCAAGGCTTCAGCTGTAAAAACGGCTGGGGCAATGCCTGACGCTTCAATGGTCACGACCTTGGTAATGCCAGTAGTAGCGAATTTTTCCGCAAAAACCTTACCAATCTCTCGCATCAAGCTAAAGTCAACTTGGTGGGTTAAAAAGGAATCCACCTTGAGGATGTTGTCACCCAAGATATGCCCATCCTTGAGGATGCGCTCTTCTAATAATTTCATAAGACCTCCTAAAGTCTAAAAGCCAATCCATTTGCTTGTTCCAGATTCCTATCAAGTAAAAACTGATAGAAAAAAGACCTACTTAATCTCTAAGTAAGTCCCCAAAATAGGCATGGCAAAAAAGACCATCCCCTCAAGCTGACTTACTTATTGTTAGGTGTTCCGGCACCTTGTAGAAACGTCGTGCCAATTCACGACATAAACAAGTAAAATGATATTCAATTTTAAATAGGCTTGAGCCAATGTTTTTATTTTACACTAAATAACTTTAGAAATCAAATGTTTTGTTAGTGTTTTGCTTTAAAAAACGAACAAATATAATAAGAATAGGGAAAAATTAACTTATTGGCTAACATTTAGAAGGTTTTTCCATCATAAAAGGGCATATTATTAGGTTTTTAAACACCTGACAATATGCCTTTTTCTAATTTTAAAGACTTTTTCCCAATCTTTATTATTCTACTCGCTAAATCTTAAAAAATAACCATCTGGATCCAAAACTGCAAATTCATGGGGATATATAAAGCTATCTCCTACTCGAAATTCTCTTTTTGTCAGGGGACGATGGATGGGATAGTCAGCTTCCAGCAGTTTTTGGTGGAGCTGAGGAACATCTGCAATGCCAAAGGAAATATTGACACCGCGCCCGAAAGGATAGGTTAGTTGGGCTAATTCTTCTGTGCTGCCTTCTTCTAGCATAAGTTGGCAGTCTTCAAGCGAGAGGAAGAGAAATTTTTCCTCTGGACGCTCGTATTCGACAGAAAATCCCAGCAAGTCGCAGTAGAAGTGGCGTGACTTTTCGAGGTCAGATACTACAAATTCAGGAATGACAGCTTGATAGTCCATTAGCTTTCTCCTTAGAGTTCAATCTCCATGACAATGGGTGTGTGGTCTTGGCGCGCACCGGAGTCAATCATATCAGACTTGGTTACCTTGTCAGCCACGCGGTTGCTTGTCAGCCAGTAGTCGATTCTCCAGCCTGTATTATTGATTTTAGAAGTCTTGCTGCGTTGTGCCCACCAAGTGTAGCGTTCTGGAACATCGCCGTGAATGTGGCGGAAGGTATCCGTAAATCCAGTTGCCAAGAGGTTGGTAAATCCAGCACGTTCCTCGTCGGTAAATCCAGGTGAACGGCGGTTGCTAGCAGGATTTGCAAGGTCGATCTCATTGTGGGCTACGTTATAGTCACCGGTCGCAAGGACTGGTTTTTCTTTGTCTAGTTCAGCCAAGTACTCAGCATATTTGACATCCCAGACTTGACGTTCTTCCAAGCGTTTGAGTCCATCTCCAGCATTTGGTGTGTAAACTTGGGTAACGAAAAATTTATCAAATTCTAGAGTGATGATACGACCTTCCAAGTCCATGGTAGAAGGGGCACCGATTTCTGGGAAGCTGATAGTTGGCGTAAGTTCTTTCTTATAGAGGAACATGGTTCCAGCATAGCCTTTACGGGCAGGTTCTTGGGAAGAGCGCCACGTGTTTTCGTAACCTGGGAAGAGTTCCTCTAAAATTTCCAAGTGTTTCTTTGTAGGACCCTTGGCAGAAAGCTTGGTTTCTTGGATAGCAATGATATCAGCATTTTCAGCGACCAAAGTTTGTAGTACTTCTTGGGACAATTTGGCACGAGTTGAGTCACTAGTTAGGGCAGCATTGAGGGAATCAATATTCCATGAGATGAGTTTCATAAAGTTACCTTTTTCATTCAGATTATAGATTTTATTATACCAAAAAAAGGTCCATTTCCCCAACGTATGGCTTGAAAAATTACTCTTTAGACTTTATCCTGAGAAAATAAAAATCCCCTAAACTATTTAGAAAAAAATCTAAATAGTTATTGTATTTAGAATGGAAAGGTGTATAATGTTATTTAGAAAAACATCTAAATAGAAAGTGAAGTGTACAAATATGTCAAATAAGAGAACAATCCTTCTTTTTGTAGTCTTTTCTTATGGCCTTGCTTGGATAATATGGTTGGCACTATGGCTAAGTGGTGTTGGTCTAAATTCTCCATGGAGTCAACTTGCTAGTATTGTAGCCATGTGGATGCCTGCGCTTGCAGTCTTTCTCTTAGGGAAAATCACGAATCAACCTAGTGGAATCAAATCTAAATTAGTTGTGAATCTCAAGAGGAACTGGCACTTTTACTTACTAGCTATCTGGTTACCAGCAGTCATCAGTTTTTTAGGAGCGGGACTTTATTTTCTTGTATTTCCTAGCAATTTCAGCCTTGGTTTTGAATCTATTCAAGCTATTTTACAAGAAAAAGGAGTCCTTCAATCACCGTTCCCCTTATCTTTCTTGGCCTTGATTCAAATCCTAGCTAGTTTGACCTACGCTCCTTTTCTTAATAGTTTCTTTGCATTGGGAGAGGAAATTGGTTGGCGTGGCTATCTTTACCCAGCTCTAAGAGGACGCTTTTCACTAGTCCAGACTCATGTCTTGCTTGGTCTCATTTGGAGTCTTTGGCATCTACCAATCAATTTGCAAGGCTATAATTATGGACTATCTTATTTTTCTTATCCCGTTTTGGGAGTTGTTGCTATGTTTCTATTTTGTTTTAGCCTAGGAATATTGTTGAGCTGGTTGTTGGAAAAGACAGGTTCTATCTGGGCTTCTGCCCTATTTCATGGGGCAATCAATGCAACTGCAGGTCTTGGGTTACTCTTCCAATTACCAGGAGAAAAAGTTTCAAGCCTCTTGATTTTAGGCCCATCACCGACCGGAATGCTATCAGTTCTACCTTGCTTATTCCTAGCCCTACTAATATTACAAAGGGAAAGGAGTCATTATGAGTTTTGCAAATAGTTTTAAAGCTTTATCTCATCCAGTTAGGAGAGAGATTTTAAATTTACTCAAAGCAGGTAGATTATCTGCAGGAGAAATTGCCAGTCAATTCGAGTTGACAGGTGCAACTATTTCACACCATCTCACGATTTTGAAAGCAGCGGATTTGATTCATGAAATGAAAGAAAAAAACTTTATTTATTATGAGTTAAATACATCGGTTTTAGAGGATATAATGGTTTGGCTAGCAGATCTGAAAGGAGATCATTTTGATGAAGATAAAAATCAATAAGAAATTGGTATTATTTACGAGCATTCTCATCCTACTACCTTCCCTTGTAGGTTGTGTTTTCTGGAATCAATTACCAGAGGAGATACCCACTCATTTTAATTTACTGGGTCAAGCAGATGGCTACAATCATAAAATGTCTGCTATCTTTGGATTACCTACTCTCATGCTTTTGATGCATTGGTTGCTTCTATTTTTAATGATTAAGGATCCTAAATCTAGCAATATCAGTTCAAAAATACAAGTTTTGATTTACTGGATTATACCTTTTGTATCTTGTCTATTAATGATTTCTATCTTCGGAGAATCTTTGGGTTATTCCATGATGAGTGGGCTACTAGCTCAGATTTTTATGGGAATCGTGATGATCGTAATTGGAAATTATCTACCAAAAACACACCGAAATTATATAATCGGTATTCGACTACCGTGGACCTTGGAGAATGATGAAAACTGGAGAAAAACGCATCGCCTAGCTGGAAAACTTTGGGTATTAGGAGGATTGTTGTTGTTTCTAAATTCCTTTGTGCAACTATATGTTTACTGGGTATTCTTCTTGACACTTTTCTTTGTAGTGATAATTCCTAGTGTCTATTCTTATCAATTATCAAAATCAGAATCTTGAAATAGCTACTGGAGTCATTAGTTAGAGAAGTTGGTCTGATATGTCTATTTCCCCAACGTATGGTTTGAAAAATCACCCTCTTTCGTTTATAATTAAGAATGATTTTATGAAAGGGAGTGAAAATAAATGAAATTTTACTCATATGACTATGTGCTTAGCCAAATCAGTCAGCAAAATGGCATCATGATTGGCTTTGGGATTGTTCTCCTAGTTATCACAGGATTTTTTGCCTTTAAGGCCTATCGAGATAAAAAGGGGACTAAGTTTCGGGAATTGGTCATGATTTTGGCTTTGACCTTAGTGGCCATGCTTTTGGTGACAATTTCAAAATACCAGACCAATCAAGCCTCTAACAATCAATTTCAAACCTCCCTTCATTTCATAGAGGTTATTTCTAAAGACTTGGGAGTGGATAAATCAGAAGTCTATGTCAATACTTCAGCTGCCACTGATGGAGCGCTTGTCAAGGTAGGTCCAAATATCTACCGTGCCATGAACGGGAGCCAACCAGACAAGTATCTTTTAGAGAAATTAGAATTGCATCAAACAGACGCTATTGAATTGGTGGAGGTAAACAAATGACACTCAACTATATGGAAATTTTAATCAAACTGGCCTTGGGTCTTTTCTCTCTTGTTTTTGTTATCAATGTGACAGGAAAGGGGAATCTGGCACCTAACTCTGCGACAGACCAAATTCAGAACTATGTTCTTGGTGGTATCATCGGTGGGGTGATTTACAATAGTTCTATCAGTATTCTCCAGTATGCAGTGATTCTGATGATGTGGACGATTTTGGTCTTGACCCTCAAGTGGCTCAATAACAATGTTCGTTTTGTCAAACGCTTGATTGATGGAAAACCAACTCTCCTCATCAAAAATGGGCAGATTGACCCAGAAGCCTGTCGTTCAGTTGGTTTGTCTGCGGCAGATGTTGCTCTCAAACTTCGTAGCCAAGGGATTTTCCAGATGAAACAAGTCAAACGAGCTGTGCAGGAGCAAAATGGCCAACTCATCGTGGTCCAAATGGGAGATGAAAATCCTAAGTATCCAGTTGTGACTGACGGTGTGATCCAAGTCGATGTCTTGGAAACGATTGGCCGTAGCGAAGAGTGGCTGCTTGATAATCTCAGCAAACAAGGACATGACAATGTAGCCAATATCTTTATCGCTGAGTATGACAAGGGTGCGGTCACAGTCGTAACCTATGAATAAGAAAAACCTGGGGTCTTGGCCTCAGGTTTCTATTTGCAATCAGAAAGGGATGTTATGTCCATTATTCAAAAACTTTGGTGGTTTTTCAAGTTAGAAAAACGCCGTTATTTAGTCGGGATTGTGGCTCTGGTCTTGGTTTCCGTCCTCAACCTCATTCCCCCAATGGTTATGGGGAGGGTTATTGATGCCATCACTACGGGGCAATTAACCCAGCAGGACCTCCTTCTTGCCCTATTTTACTTGCTTCTTGCAGCCTTTGGGATGTACTATCTGCGCTATGTTTGGCGTATGTATATCCTTGGGACTTCCTACCGTTTGGGACAGATTATGCGCTCTCGCTTATTTGAACATTTCACAAAAATGTCTCCAGCTTTTTATCAAACCTACCGGACGGGGGACCTGATGGCACACGCAACCAATGATATCAATGCCCTAACGCGTCTGGCAGGGGGTGGTGTTATGTCTGCCGTGGATGCCTCTATCACGGCTTTAGTGACCTTGATGACCATGCTCTTTAGCATTTCGTGGCAAATGACCCTAGTTGCCATTTTACCCTTACCTTTCATGGCTTATGCGACCAGTCGTTTAGGTAGAAAGACTCATAAGGCCTTTGGTGAATCACAAGCTGCCTTTTCTGAACTCAATAACAAGGTGCAGGAGTCCGTATCAGGTATTAAAGTGACCAAGTCTTTCGGGTACCAGGCGGACGAGCTCAAGTCCTTTCAGGCAGTCAATGAATTGACCTTCCAAAAGAATCTCCAAACCATGAGATACGATAGTCTCTTTGACCCCATGGTTCTCTTATTTGTTGGTTCATCCTATGTCTTAACCCTCTTGGTCGGCTCTTTGATGGTTCAGGAGGGGCAGATTACCGTTGGGAATCTAGTTACCTTTATCAGCTACTTGGATATGCTAGTTTGGCCTCTTATGGCCATCGGCTTCCTCTTTAATATTACCCAGCGAGGGAAGGTTTCTTACCAGCGGATTGAGGAACTTTTGTCTCAGGAATCACCTGTACAAGACCCTGAGTTTCCTTTGGATGGCATTGAAAACGGGTGCCTGCAGTACGCTATTGATAGTTTTGCCTTTGAAAATGAGGAAACACTGACGGATATTCATTTCAGTTTGGAAAAAGGGCAAACATTGGGCTTGGTCGGACAGACAGGCTCTGGGAAAACGTCCTTGATCAAGCTCCTCTTGCGTGAGTACGATGTGGATAAGGGAGCCATTTACCTAAACGGTCACGATATTCGTGATTATCGTTTGACAGACCTTCGTAGTCTTATGGGCTATGTTCCTCAGGACCAGTTCCTCTTTGCTACTTCGATTTTAGACAATATCCGATTTGGCAATCCCAACTTGCCCCTTTCAGCGGTTGAGGAAGCGACTAAGCTAGCCCAAGTTTACCAAGACATTGTAGCCATGCCTCAGGGATTTGATACGTTGATTGGTGAAAAGGGAGTTAGTCTCTCAGGTGGTCAAAAGCAGCGTATAGCCATGAGTCGAGCGATGATTTTAGACCCTGATATCTTGATTTTGGATGATTCTTTGTCAGCTGTGGATGCCAAGACAGAGTATGCGATTATCGACAACCTCAAGGAGACGCGAAAGGACAAGACAACCATTATTACGGCTCATCGCCTCAGTGCAGTTGTCCATGCAGATCTGATTTTAGTCCTGCAAAATGGTCAAATTATCGAACGAGGCAGGCACGAAGACTTGCTAGCTTTGGATGGCTGGTATGCTCAAACCTACCAGTCTCAGCAGCTGGAAATGAAGGGAGAAGAAGATGCAGAATAAGAACGAACAATGGACTGTATTGAAGCGCTTGATATCTTATCTCAAGCCTTATGGACTCCTGACCTTTTTGGCCCTCAGTTTTCTCCTAGCGACTACGATCATTAAAAGCGTCATTCCCCTTGTGGCTTCCCACTTTATCGACCAGTATCTCAGCAATCTCAATCAACTCGCTGTGACCGTTTTGCTGGTCTACTATGGTCTCTACATCCTACAAACTGTAGTTCAGTATGTTGGCAATCTTCTCTTTGCGCGCGTGTCTTACAGTATTGTTAGGGATATTCGTCGCGATGCCTTTGCCAATATGGAAAAGTTGGGTATGTCTTATTTTGACAAGACGCCAGCAGGCTCCATCGTCTCTCGTTTGACCAATGATACTGAGACCATCAGCGATATGTTTTCAGGGATTTTATCTAGCTTTATCTCAGCAGTTTTCATCTTTCTGACAACTCTTTATACCATGTTGGTGTTGGATTTTCGTTTGACAGCATTAGTATTGCTCTTTCTCCCCTTGATTTTCCTTTTGGTCAATCTCTATCGGAAAAAATCAGTGAAAATCATTGAGAAAACCAGAAGTCTCTTGTCAGATATTAATAGCAAGCTGGCTGAAAACATCGAGGGAATCAGAATAATCCAGGCCTTTAATCAAGAGAAGCGCCTACAGGCAGAGTTTGATGAAATCAACCAAGAACACTTGGTCTATGCCAACCGTTCTGTAGCCTTGGATGCTCTCTTTTTGCGCCCTGCCATGAGTTTACTGAAACTCATAGGCTACGCCGTTTTGATGGCTTACTTTGGCTATCGTGGACTTTATCTGGGAATAACGGCAGGAACCATGTATGCCTTTATTCAGTACATCAACCGCCTCTTTGATCCCCTGATTGAGGTGACGCAAAACTTTTCAACCCTGCAAACTTCTATGGTTTCTGCAGGTCGTGTCTTTGCCCTAATAGACGAGAGGACCTATGAGCCTCTTCAAGAAAATGGACAGACCGAGATCAAAGAAGGCAATATCCGTTTTGAACATGTATGTTTCTCTTATGATGGCAAACATTCGATTCTGGATGACATTTCCTTCTCCGTTAATAAGGGTGAAACCATTGCATTTGTAGGCCATACAGGTTCAGGGAAATCTTCGATTATTAATGTCCTCATGCGCTTTTATGAATTTCAATCAGGGCGAGTTCTCTTGGACGATGTGGATATTAGGGACTACAGTCAGGAAGAGCTGAGAAAAAACATCGGTCTGGTCTTGCAGGAACCCTTCCTCTATCATGGAACCATTAAGTCCAATATCGCCATGTACCAAGACATTAGTGATGAGCAGGTCCAGGCTGCTGCAGCCTTCGTGGATGCAGATTCCTTTATTCAAGACCTTCCTCAGGGTTACGACTCACCTGTGTCCGAGCGTGGTTCGAGCTTTTCAACTGGACAGCGCCAGCTTCTTGCCTTTGCTAGAACAGTTGCCAGTCAGCCCAAAATCTTGATTTTGGATGAAGCGACAGCCAATATAGACTCTGAAACAGAAAGCATGGTTCAAGCTTCTCTGGCTAAGATGAGACAAGGGCGGACAACCATTGCCATTGCCCACCGCCTTTCTACCATCCAAGACGCCAACTGCATCTATGTTTTGGACAAGGGGCGTATTATCGAGAGTGGAACACATGAGGAACTCTTGGCTCTGGGAGGAACCTATCACAAGATGTATAGTTTGCAGGCGGGTGCCATGGCCTAATACTCGTTGATTTTCATAGAGTATAAGAAGGAAATCCTTCAAATTACAGATTTCTTTCACCGCCTTTTCCATTTTGTGGTATAATGAAAAATGTTGACAAATAGTATAATAAAAACAAAGGAGAAACAGCATGCTGAAATGGGAAGACTTGCCCGTGGAAATGAAATCAAGCGAGGTTGAGTCTTACTACCAGCTTGTCTCTAAAAGGAAGGGTTCGCTGATTTTCAAGCGTTGTTTGGACTGGGTTCTGGCTTTAGTCGTACTGGTTCTGACCTCTCCCATCTTTCTCATCTTGAGCATTTGGATCAAGTTGGATAGCAAGGGGCCAGTGATTTACAAGCAAGAGCGCGTGACCCAGTACAATCGACCTTTCAAGATTTGGAAGTTCCGTACCATGGTGACGGATGCGGACAAAAAAGGAAGTCTGGTGACTTCAGCTAATGATAGCCGTATTACCAAGGTTGGCAATTTCATCCGCCGTGTTCGTTTAGATGAACTACCTCAGCTGGTCAATGTCCTTAAAGGCGAGATGTCCTTTGTCGGTACACGACCTGAGGTGCCACGCTACACAGAGCAATATAGCCCAGAAATGATGGCGACCTTGCTTTTGCCGGCAGGAATTACCTCTCCAGCCAGCATCAACTACAAGGATGAGGACACTATCATCAGTCAAATGACTGAAAAAGGTCTGTCAGTTGACCAAGCCTATGTCGAACACGTCCTTCCTGAAAAAATGCGCTATAATCTTGCCTATCTCCGAGAATTTAGTTTCCTTGGAGACATCAAAATCATGTTTCAAACCGTGTTTGAAGTGCTAAAATAAAGTAGTCATGAGAGAATGAGTACAGATAAAAGGAGCAAATCAATGCCAAATTACAATATTCCATTTTCACCACCCGATATTACGGAAGCAGAAATTGCTGAAGTAGCGGATACCCTGCGTTCTGGTTGGATCACAACAGGTCCTAAGACAAAAGAACTAGAGCGTCGCTTGTCTCAATATACACAGACGCCTAAGACTGTCTGTCTTAACTCTGCAACTGCCGCGCTTGAGTTGATTTTGCGTGTTTTGGAAGTGGGTCCTGGAGATGAAGTCATCGTTCCAGCCATGACTTACACAGCTTCATGTAGTGTCATCACGCACGTAGGAGCAACACCTGTCATGGTGGATATCCAAGCAGATACTTTTGAAATGGACTATGACTTGCTGGAGCAAGCTATCACTGAAAAGACTAAGGTGATTATTCCTGTTGAGCTTGCGGGGATTGTGTGCGACTATGACCGTTTGTTCCAAGTTGTGGAGAAGAAACGTGACCTCTTTACAGCTACTAGTAAGTGGCAAAAGGCCTTTAACCGTATCGTGATTGTCTCTGATAGTGCCCACGCTTTGGGATCTACTTATAAAGGGCAACCTGCTGGTTCTATTGCTGACTTTACTTCCTTCTCATTCCATGCCGTTAAGAATTTTACAACTGCTGAGGGAGGAAGTGCGACTTGGAAGGCCAATCCAGCGATTGATGACGAAGAGATGTACAAGGAATTTCAAATCCTTTCACTTCACGGTCAAACTAAGGATGCCCTTGCTAAGATGCAATTGGGTTCATGGGAGTATGATATCGTCACACCAGCCTACAAGTGCAATATGACCGATATCATGGCGTCACTTGGTTTGGTACAATTGGACCGTTACCCAGCTTTGCTACAACGTCGTAAGGACATCGTGGACCGTTATGATCGTGGTTTTGCTGGTTCTCGCATCCATCCATTGGCACATGAGACTGACACAGTCGAGTCTTGTCGTCACCTTTACATCACCCATGTAGAAGGAGCAAGTTTAGAAGAACGCAATCTTATTATCCAAGAATTGGCCAAAGCAGGAATTGCAAGTAACGTACACTACAAACCGCTTCCTCTCTTGACAGCCTATAAGAATCTTGGCTTTGATATGGCGAATTATCCTAAGGCCTATGCCTTCTTTGAAAATGAAATTACGCTCCCTCTTCACACTAAATTAAGCGATGAGGAAGTGGATTATATCATTGAGACTTTCAAAACAGTTTCTGAAAAAGTACTAGCTTCATCAAAAAAATGACAAACTACAGTCAAGTAATAGTGATTCTGTTTCTAAAAAGTCTAATTGAGTGTGAAACTGTTGTTTTCAATTGAAAGTCCTATAGTAAAATGAAATAAAAACAGGACAAATTAATCAGGATAGTCAAATTAATTTCTAGCAATATTTTAGAAGCAAAGGTGTACTCTTATAGTTTCAATATACTGTATGGTTTGAAATGAGATGTGAGCAATTTGGTGTAGCATTTAGAATTTTTATTAGGCATCATTTAGAAAATGTAGTGTCTTGTTCTAGTTTTCAATTCACCCTATTTTTTGAAAGACGCGAGTTTCCACGAATGAGGTTGTGGAAACTCGCGTCTTTCTTTTTTGTTTTCAGAATATTGTTCAAAGTTTTGAGACTATTTTTCATGTTCTAGTCATTCTTTTGAAATAATCTATAAAACACGTGTCTACAATGATCTATATGTCCTATTCCAGTATTTTAGAAGAACTGCGTCTATTTTTATAGAGCTTGAATCTAGCTTTTATAGAAAATCTATTTAAGAAATATATTGTATTGTTTTGATTTCAATCCGCTATATGAACGATATTCATGTAAATATACCTGGTGAATGCTTGCATGACAAGATATTTGTTCTTGTATTTATAAATTAGTATTTTACGAGATATCAACATGCTTTAAATACAGTGAATAGGATATTTTTATGTTCAAGCTAAGAAAGATAGTAATCACTTTTGAATGGAAGGTTAAAGAATTATTAGAAGTATGGTTAGATATATAAATGGTCACGCTTTCACAATTTTGATATTTTATTGTGTTATTCCTTGACAATTTTGATTTAAAAATATATTATAAAGAAAATGACAGCGGTGTCATTTTCTGGTATGGAATTTATATGAATATTAAATTAGGACATAATATTTTTAATTGGAGGCTAATATGAAATCTTTTCAACAAAATGAGGTTTTCTCTATTCGTAAGTCTAAGGTGGGAGTTTGCTCAGTTCTCTTAGCGGTTTTATTTATTGGAACACAAAGTGTTTTAGCTAATGAAGTAGTTGGTGAAACTTCTTCGTCTAAAGATAATATGCAAATGAACTCTTTGTTGAGTAGCACATCTACATCATTATCTGCGGAACCCCATTCTGATACTCTCAGTCTTGATAACAATTCAAGTTTAAGTACTGATAATAATGGAGGAGTGAGTATTAATCAAAATAAACCTGATATAACAAATGATACTATGATTGGTAACATCTCTGGGATGGAAGTGAATACTATTTTAAGTACTAATCTGAACGAACACGTAGCTTTGAATGTTAAAGATTATGGAGCAATAGGTGACGGGGTTAATGATGATCGTCAAGCAATTCAAGATACAATAGATGCTGCAGCTAAAGGACTAGGCGGAGGAAATGTATATTTTCCTGAAGGAACTTATTTAGTAAAAGAAATTGTTTTTTTAAAAAGTCATACACACTTAGAATTGAATGAGAAAGCTACAATTCTAAATGGTATAAATATTAAGAATCACCCTTCTATTGTTTTTATGACAGGTTTATTTACGGATGATGGTGCGCAAGTAGAATGGGGCCCAACAGAAGATATTAGTTATTCTGGTGGTACTATTGATATGAACGGTGCTTTGAATGAAGAAGGAACTAAAGCAAAAAATCTACCACTTATAAATTCTTCAGGTGCATTTGCTATTGGGAATTCAAATAACGTAACTATAAAAAATGTAACATTCAAGGATAGTTATCAAGGGCATGCTATTCAAATTGCAGGTTCGAAAAATGTATTAGTCGATAATTCTCGTTTTCTTGGTCAAGCTTTACCTAAAACTATGAAAGATGGGCAAATTATAAGTAAGGAGAGTATTCAGATTGAACCATTGACTAGAAAAGGTTTTCCTTATGCTTTGAATGATGATGGGAAAAAATCTGAAAATGTTACTATTCAAAATTCATATTTTGGTAAAAGTGATAAATCTGGAGAATTAGTAACAGCAATTGGTACACACTATCAAACATTGTCGACACAGAACCCCTCTAATATTAAAATTTTAAATAATCATTTTGATAACATGATGTATTCTGGTGTACGTTTTACAGGATTCACTGATATTTTAATTAAAGGAAATAGATTTGATAAGAAAGTAAAAGGAGAAAGTGTACATTATAGAGAAAATGGTGCAGCCTTAATAAATGCTTTTAGTTATAAAAATGTAAAAGATGAACTTGATTTAAATAAGAAAGTCGTTATTACTGAAAATACATTTTATATTTCTGATCCTAAAACAAAGGCTATTAGAGTAGCAAAAGATAGTGCAGAATATTTAGGAAAAGTATCAGATATTACTGTAACAAAAAATGTAATTAATAATAATTCTAAGGAAACAGAACAACCAAATATTGAATTATTACGAGTTAGTGATAATTTAGTAGTCTCAGAGAATAGTATATTCGGCGGTAAAGAAGGAATTGTTATTGAGGATTCAAAGGGTAAAATAACCGTTTTAAATAACCAATTTTATAATTTATCCGGTAAGTATATATCATTCATCAAATCTAATGCAAATGGGAAAGAACCAGTTATACGTGATAGCGATGGTAATTTCAATATTGTAACGGAGAATGGGCTTTACAAAATTGTAACAAATAACTTAAGTGATAAAAACGAAAAAGAAAAAAACAAAGAGGAAAAATTTAAAACAAGTTCATATGTGCATGAAAAACAATCTAATTCAAATAATGTAATTGATAGTAACCAGAAGAAAGGAGAGTTTAACTCAAGTAAAGATAATAGACAAATTAATGACAAGATCGACAATAAACAAGATAATAAGATAGAAGAAGTGAACCATAAAAAAGTTGGAGATGGCAGAGAAACTGAAAATCATATTAATAAATCTAAAGAAATAGTAGAGGTAAAACAAAAATTACCAAAGACTGGTTCGAACAAGATTATGGAACTATTCTTAACAGTGACAGGAATTGGTTTACTTTTGACACTAAAAGGGTTGAAGTATTATGGTAAAGATAAATAAAATTTGTTCGATACAAGGAAGTTCCGTAGAAAATGAGGATGCTGTAGGTTCACAAAATCAGTATTTTTGGATTATTGATGGAGCTACAGATTTATATAATTCTAAAGAGGAGATAGGTTATTCAGTCTCAGAAGTTGTACATATTTTATCAGAAAGTTTGTCGGTTAATTGTAAAGAATCAAAAACTCTTAAACAAATATTTGAAACTGCTTTACTAGAGGTTAAAGATGAAATCGGTTTAAACTCATATGAATTAACAGAGTATTATCGCTTACCAACATTTGCTTTTATATTTGCTAAACTTTCAGAAAAAAAGTTGGAGTATATGATGCTAGGTGACTGCGTCATGTTAGTAAACGAAATGGAAATAACTGATCATAGAGTAGATAACTTATTTGAAAAAGGGAAAAATGAGATAAAAGACTCAATTGGTACAAATAGTGTTTTAAATAAAAAAATTATTTTACAAAAAATCAGAAAATTATCTAATCAACCGAGTGGGTACTGGATAGGTTCGTTGGATGAGAGATTTTTAGACCATGCTATTATTAATCAAATAGATGTTACTAGTGAACAAATTGTTTTAATGAGCGATGGCTTTTATGAATTCTATCAAAATAATCAAAATAAAACTTTTGAAGAGTTAATTAAGATGAGATTTAATTCTTCTGCTATTGATCCAATCTATGGAAAGAAAGATGATGCAAGTATTGTAGTTATTGATGTTTGATATATTGTTTAAAATATTAATTGTTACTATTGAACTTTGTTAAGAAGAGGTACCTAAATGTTAAGGTTATATTTAGAAAATGAAATTATAGAATTATCAAATAATTTAGAGACCATTTGGGTATCTGTGCTTGATAAATATGAGAAGTTATTTGAATATTTATCAAATGAAGAACGAATAGAATTGATTAAAGAAGATTTAATCATAAATGAGTCAGTTCTAAATGTTGATAAAAAAGGATATGAGTTAATTTGTTTACAACATCCCGTTTCATATGACTTAAGAAGAATTATTAGTGTAATAAAAATATCAACTGACATTGAACGTATTGGGGATAGAATTGTTGAAATTTTAAAAAATCTACAGATTATTCAAAATAATGAAATTTTGAAGAAAATTATTTCAGAAATAAAAATACTTCATGAAGTTATCGGACTGCATATGAATAGGGCTATATCTTGTTATAGAGAGGAACAATCTGGATGTTTAGATATGGTTGTTATACAAAAACAGAATGAGATAGAAGAGCTTAGTACAAATATTGAAAATAAAATAATGAATTACATATTTGAAGATGATGGGAATGTTTCTGAAGTAATTGGTGCTTTAGATATTATTCATCACCTTGATAAAATTGCTCATACTACGCAATCAATTTATAAATGGATAATGTATAGAAAATATGGGAACATAAATTAGAAAGAAAAATATATGAAAACAATTATTGATAATTTTGTTGATAGAGTAATTGAATACGGAATGTATAATGAAATTGACAAAATATATGTGAAAAATAGAGTACTAGCGTTAATAGGTGAGGAGGGAACTGATCGCATTTCCGATGAAAATGACCTGAAACAAATAAAAGATTACTTAGTGGAAATCGCCTTAAAAAACGGTAAAATTAAAGATTTAATCGAGGAAAAGGAATGTTTAGGAGCAGAGTTAATGAATTTCATAGTTCCTTTACCTAGTCGATTAAATGATATTTTTTGGAGTTCATATGATATATCACCTCAAGAAGCAGTTGAAGAGTTTTATAAGTTAAGTAAAGATAGTGATTATATTAAAACTTCTGCTATTGCTAAGAATATTGAGTTTCGATCATCAACTAAATACGGAGAGCTAGAGATTACGATAAATTTGTCAAAACCCGAAAAAGATCCAAAAACAATTGCTGCTGAAAAATTAGTAAAAGCAACTAATTATCCCAAATGTTTACTATGTATGGAAAATGAAGGATATCAGGGGCGAATAAATTATCCAGCACGTTCGAATCATAGAATTATTCGGTTGAAACTTGGTGACGAAGTATGGGGATTCCAGTATTCTCCCTACTCATATTTTAATGAGCATGCGATATTTTTAAATAGTCAACATGTACCAATGGCTATTACCTCTAAAACATTTGAACAATTATTGGAGATTGTTGATATTTTGCCAGGATATTTTGCTGGTTCAAATTCTGATCTTCCTATCTCAGGAGGCTCCATTCTTAGTCATAACCACTACCAGGGAGGGAAACATATTTTCCCAATGGAAAAAGCAAAATTTGAGAGTGAATTTCGTTTTAAAGACTTTGAGGATGTTAATGCTGGTATTGTAAAATGGCCAATGTCAGTAATTAGGTTACAAAGTGAAAATAAAAATCGATTGTTAGATTTAGCTAATAAAATTCTAAATAAGTGGAGGGAATATTCAGATTTAGAAGTAGACATCATTGCTATGACTGAAGATGTCCCACACCATACGGTGACTCCTATTGCTCGTAAAGTGGACGGGAGATATGAATTAGATATTGTTCTAAGAGATAATCATACTACTGAACAATACCCAGATGGTGTTTTCCATCCTCATCAAGATGTACAACATATTAAAAAGGAAAATATCGGGTTAATCGAAGTGATGGGACTTGCGATATTACCACCTCGTTTGAAACCAGAGTTAGAAGAAGTTGGAAAATATCTTTTAGGAGAGGATAACGCAATTGCGGATTATCATTTAGAATGGGCCGACCAATTGAAAGAAAAATATCCTCGCATTAATAAAGAAGAGGTTAATAGCGTAGTTCAACACGAAGTAGGACAAGTGTTTGCGAGAGTTCTGGAAGATGCAGGAGTTTATAAGAATACACCGTCTGGGCATGAAGCGTTTATGAGATTTGTTAAGTCGGTTGGAATTAATTAGGAGGAAACCCAAATGGCAATATTGGTAACAGGCGGAGCTGGTTATATTGGTAGCCATACCGTAGTAGAATTACTAAATTTAGGAAAGGAAGTCATCATTGTCGACAACCTTTCGAACTCTAGCATCTTGGTGCTAGACCGTATTGAAGCAATTACAGGAATACGTCCCGTGTTTTACGAATTAGATGTTTGTGATAAACAAGCATTGAGAAAGGTATTTGAAAAAGAATCGATTGATGCTGCAATTCATTTTGCAGGTTATAAAGCTGTCGGAGAATCCGTGCAAAAGCCTGTGATGTACTACAAAAATAATATTATGAGTACATTAGCACTTGTTGAAGTGATGTCAGAATTTAATGTTAAAAAGATTGTCTTTTCTTCAAGTGCGACTGTATATGGAATTAACAATCAGTCACCCCTAATTGAGACGATGGAAACAAGTGCGACAAATCCTTATGGGTATACGAAAGTGATGCTTGAACAAATTTTAAAAGATGTTCATGTGGCAGATTCAGAATGGAGTATTGCGTTGCTTCGTTATTTCAATCCAATTGGTGCTCATGAGTCTGGTTTGATTGGGGAAGATCCCTCAGGAATTCCTAACAACTTGATGCCTTATATTGCACAAGTAGCGGTAGGTAAGCTGTCAGAGCTAAGTGTGTTCGGAAATGATTATGATACGCTTGATGGTACTGGTGTGCGTGATTATATCCATGTAGTAGATTTAGCAATAGGACATATAAAAGCTTTAGAAAAAGTATCTGAAAAAACAGATGTTTATATCTATAACCTAGGCTCGGGAGAAGGCACTAGTGTATTACAACTTGTAAATACATTTGAAAGTGTTAATAAGGTCCCTATTCCTTATAAAATAGTTCCAAGACGTTCAGGAGACGTTGCAACTTGTTATGCAAATGCAGACAAAGCATATAAGGAATTAAATTGGAGGACAACAAAATCGATTGAAGACATGTGTAGAGATACATGGAATTGGCAATCAAAAAATCCCAATGGCTATAATTGATGATACTGTCTATATGAGTGCTGTATTTTGGAAAAATTACTTAACCTTTTAATGAAATTCATATTTAATGAAAGATAAAATTTTTTAAAAAATTTTTTGAAAGCGCTTGACAAAGGAAACGGTTTCATTGTATAATGTAAACATGATGACACCGATGTCAAATATAAAAAAGAAGGTCTTTATATGAAAAACTTAACAAAAATTAAGTTCAAAGAGAATGGGGAATTTAATCATTTCCCTGGGAATACAGTTGTAGCAAATCTTTATACTAAACAAGATTTGATGGAAGTTGTTGATATTATTCAATCACGTTATAGAGAATTACCATTTATCGATAAGTTTACTTTAACTCCAAGGAATTCTATTCACATGACTGTAATTGAATTGTTGTGCCATGAAAATCGTGAAACGGAGTTTTGGAGCAGTAATCTTCCTCTAGATACACCTTTACAGGAAATACATGATTACTTTGCTAAACAACTTGAAATTTTTCCATTGTTGGATGAAGAAATTCATATGCGTGTAACTGAAATGGGAAAACAAAACATACTAGTTGAACCTGCAGATGAAGCTTCTGCAAAGAGATTAGAAGAAATTCGTACTTATGTCTCAGAAAAAGCAGGTGTTCGTTTCCCTAATCATGATAGATATCAATTCCATATTTCAATTGGGTATCTTCGGATTCCTCTAACCGAAGAGGAGGAAGAAGAGTTTACTAAAGTCAGAGCAGAATTAACTGAAATTTTATTAGAGAAGATTCCAACTATTACTGTAAACCGTATTGACTATACTGTATTTGAAGATATGAGACAATTTGTTCCATATCATGAAAAATTTAAATAAAATAATAAAAAAGGAGAACTTATCATGAAAAAAATGAAAGTTTGGTCTACTGTACTTGCAACGGGAGTTGCTCTTACTACACTTGCTGCTTGCTCTGGAGGTTCAAATTCTACGACTGCTTCTTCATCTGAAGAAAAAGCTGATAAAAGTCAAGAATTAGTAATCTATTCGAACTCAGTCTCAAATGGTCGTGGTGATTGGTTAACTGCTAAAGCAAAAGAAGCTGGTTTTAATATAAAAATGGTTGATATCCCTGGCGCTCAATTAGCAGACCGTGTTATTGCCGAGAAGAATAATGCAGTTGCAGATATGGTATTTGGAATTGGTGCTGTTGATTCAAATAAAATTAGAGATCAAAAATTACTAGTACAGTACAAGCCTAAATGGTTAGATAAAATTGATCAATCTTTATCAGATAAAGATAATTATTATAATCCTGTGATTGTTCAACCATTAGTTTTAATTGGAGCGCCTGATGTAAAAGAAATGCCTAAAGATTGGACTGAATTAGGTAGTAAGTATAAAGGTAAATATTCAATTTCTGGGCTCTCAGGTGGAACAGGACGGGCAATTCTAGCAAGTATCTTAGTTCGATACCTTGATGATAAAGGTGAATTAGGTGTTTCTGAAAAAGGTTGGGAAGCAGCAAAAGAATATCTGAAAAATGCATACACTCTTCAAAAGGGAGAAAGTTCAATTGTTAAGATGTTAGACAAAGAAGATCCAATACAATATGGAATGATGTGGGGTTCTGGTGCATTAGTTGGACAAAAAGAACAAAATGTTGTTTTCAAAGTTATGACTCCTGAGATTGGTGTACCATTTGTAACTGAACAAACTATGGTTTTAAGCACTAGTAAAAAACAAGCGTTAGCTAAAGAATTTATTGATTGGTTTGGTCAAACAGAAATTCAAGTAGAATATAGTAAGAACTTTGGATCTATTCCTGCAAATAAAGATGCGCTAACAGAGTTACCTGAAGATACGAAAAAATTTGTGGATCAAGTGAAACCACAAAATATTGACTGGGAAGCTGTTGGAAAGCATTTGGATGAATGGGTAGAAAAAGCTGAATTAGAATACGTACAATAAGAAATAAGAGTTAATTTTTATGTCCAAGTCTCTCTATTATTTCTAAATTTATGGAAGAAATAAAGAGAGGCTTTTGGTTTAGTAATAGAGGGAGTTAGTGAGATGATTAAATTTGATAATATTCAAATTAAATATGGTGATTTTGTTGCAATTGATAATCTGAATTTAGATATACATGAAGGGGAATTTTTTACATTTCTTGGGCCTTCAGGATGTGGTAAATCAACTACTTTGAGAGCATTGGTAGGTTTTCTAGATCCATCATCAGGAAGTATTGAAGTTAATGGAACAGATGTCACTCATTTGGAACCTGAAAAGCGTGGAATTGGTATTGTATTTCAATCTTATGCGCTATTTCCAACTATGACTGTTTTTGATAATATTGCATTTGGTTTAAAAGTTAAGAAGGTAGCTCCAGATGTTATTAAAGCTAAAGTATCAGCAGTAGCAGCAAAAATTAAGATCTCTGATCAACAGTTACAGCGTAATGTATCAGAATTATCTGGGGGTCAACAACAAAGGGTAGCATTGGCTCGTGCTCTGGTTCTTGAACCTAAAATTCTTTGTCTAGATGAACCATTGTCAAACCTTGACGCAAAATTACGTGTAGATTTGAGAAAAGAGTTGAAAAGACTTCAAAAAGAGTTAGGTATTACTACTTTATATGTTACTCATGACCAAGAGGAAGCCTTAACTTTATCTGATAGAATTGCAGTCTTTAACAATGGATACATCGAACAGGTCGGTACACCTGTAGAGATTTATCATAATTCTCAAACTGAATTTGTATGTGATTTTATTGGCGATATTAATGTTTTGACCGATGAAACAGTCCACGAAGTATTACTGAAAAATGCAAGCGTTTTCTTAGAAGATAAAAAAGGATACATTCGATTAGAGAAAGTTCGATTCAATCGTGAAACTGAACAAGATTTCATTCTAAAAGGAACAATTATTGATGTTGAGTTTTCTGGAGTTACAATTCACTATACAATAAAAGTTTCTGAAAGTCAGATTCTTAATGTAACAAGTATTGATAGTCAGGCTGCTATTAGATCTGTCGGAGAAAGTGTGGACTTATTTATCACACCATCAGACGTTCTGCAATTTTAAGGAGGTGCAGTATGCGTCATAAATTAAATTTAAAAGATTGGCTTATTCGTTTAGGGTTAATCTGGTTCCTAGTAACATTTATTATTTATCCAAACTTTGATCTAGTAGTGAATGTATTTGTAAAAGGAGGAGAATTTTCCCTTGAAGCTGTACATCGTGTTCTAAAATCTGAGAGGGCACTTCAGAGTATTATGAACAGTTTTAAGTTAGCATTTTCACTCATTATTACAGTTAATGTCGTAGGTATTCTTTGTGTTCTATTTACAGAGTACTTTGATATTAAAGGTGCTAAAATTTTAAAATTAGGCTATATGACCTCTTTAATTTATGGAGGAGTGGTTTTAGCGACTGGATATAAATTTGTCTATGGTCCTTATGGATTGATAACAAAATTTTTACAAAATGTTATCCCTTCTTTAGACCCTAACTGGTTTATTGGGTATGGTGCAGTCTTATTCATTATGACATTTTCAGGAACTGCTAATCATACATTGTTTTTAACAAATACAATTCGAAGCGTTGACTATCACACTATTGAGGCTGCACGAAATATGGGAGCAAAACCATTTACTGTTTTCCGAAAAGTAGTGTTACCAACCTTAATTCCAACTCTATTTGCACTTACTATTATGGTTTTTCTTAGTGGTTTGTCTGCAGTAGCAGCACCCATGATTGTTGGTGGTAAAGGATTTCAAACTATAAATCCAATGATTATTACATTTGCAGGGATGGGGAATTCTCGTGATTTAGCTGCCTTACTTGCAATTATTTTAGGTATTGCAACTACAATTTTGCTTACTATCATGAATAAGATAGAAAAAGGTGGAAATTATATTTCTATCTCTAAGACTAAAGCGCCTCTTAAAAAACAAAAAATTGCATCTAAGCCTTGGAATATCATTGCTCACATTGTAGCATATGGATTGTTCACAGTTTTCATGCTTCCACTAATTTTTATAGTATTATACTCATTTACAGATCCAGTTGCAATTCAAACAGGTAACTTAACATTATCAAACTTTACTTTAGAAAATTATCGCTTATTCTTTAGTAATAGTGCGGCATTCTCTCCATTCTTGGTCAGCTTTATTTATTCTATTATCGCTGCGACAACAGCAACAATTCTAGCAGTTGTATTTGCTCGTGTTGTCAGAAAACATAAATCTCGTTTTGATTTCTTATTTGAATATGGTGCTCTACTTCCTTGGTTACTACCAAGTACACTTTTAGCAGTAAGTTTATTATTTACTTTTAATCAGCCACAATTTCTTGTCTTGAATCAGATTTTGGTAGGTAGTTTGGTAATTCTACTTATTGCATATATAGTTGTAAAAATCCCATTTTCTTATAGAATGGTACGTGCTATTTTATTTAGTGTTGATGATGAGATGGAAGATGCAGCAAGAAGTATGGGTGCTTCACCTTTTTATACTATGATGAAGGTTATCATTCCATTTATTTTACCGGTTGTTCTCTCTGTTATTGCTTTAAACTTTAACTCTTTATTAACTGACTTCGACTTATCTGTATTTCTTTACCATCCATTAGCTCAACCGCTGGGTATAACTATTCGTTCAGCAGGTGATGAAACAGCAACTTCAAATGCTCAAGCACTTGTGTTCGTTTATACTATTGTATTAATGATAATTTCTGGTTCTGTATTATACTTTACTCAGAGACCAGCTAGTAGAAAAAGGAAATAATAATGCAGGCAACAAGCTTAGGACTATCATATATCGAAATTGTATTAAGAATTGTACTTTCATTAGTTATTGGTGGAGTAATTGGTTTAGAGAGAGGAAGTAAATCTCAACCAGCAGGTATTCGTACACATAGTATTGTTTGTCTGGCTGCATGTTTAATTATGATGACTAATGAGTATGTATCTTATAAATTTGGTACAGGAGATCCTACACGCTTAGGTGCGCAAGTTATATCAGGTGTTGGTTTTCTTGGGGCTGGAACAATACTTATTACAGATAAAAAGAAAATAACTGGTTTAACAACTGCAGCCGGAATATGGGCTTCAGCTGGAATCGGTCTAGCTATAGGTGTTGGTTTTTATGAAGGAGCCGTACTAGGAGCAGTGTCTGTTTGGAGTGTTATAACTATGTTCCAACCTTTAAAAAAATATCTTCAAAGTCGTTCAAAGATAATAGAATTGTATATCGTTGTTAGATCTACAGAGGCATATAATCGGGTACTAGTATACTGTGCTGAGAATGGCATTAGAATGACTGATTCTAGAACTGCATTTGGAGATGTTAATTCAGAAAGAATTGAATATTTTGATGTTCCAGAAAAAAAAATAGCATCATTTATTACTCTAGAACTATCAGGAAGATTTGAACATCTTCGTTTGATGGAAGAAATTGCTAATATTGTAGGTGTTATTTATGTCGAAGAAATTAGCTGAAATTTAGTAAACAAAGGGACAGATGTTTTTGTCCTTTTGTTTTTTAGATGTTTTAATCATCTAATTTTTGAGTAGATTTTTGCTCTGAGGTTTTTATGAAAGATTATAAAATCAATTTTGATTTAGGTAAAATAGAATATTTTGATAATAATTGTTTGATACAAGTATACAAATTTATTTCTTTTTATGATATTTGTGAAATGGTGTTTCCCTTTCATTTACCTCCAAATGAGTTGATAACAAATGTTATTTTTAAAGAAAAAATTAAGTCTATGTTAGAATGTTACATTGACAGGCTTTTATATATTTTTATAAATCCTACAATTTTTACTGAAAAAGTTAATCTACAATTTTATGGTAGTTTTTTCTCATATGAATTTATTTGTCGTGAAGTTGGAAACATTCTTAAAAATAAAGGTGTGAAATGCAATTTAAACTTTTTTGAAGGGGAAGAATATTTGTAAAATCAATTTTGTGAATTTGTGGATCTTAAATAATTTACTAAATTCTCTTGTTAAAAAAAATTAAATATTGTATAGTAATATTAGAATGTTCGTAATGGAGGACTGAAATGAAAAATATAAATGGGAAAAAGGTAACTATTTATGATATTGCACGTTTATCAGGTTTTTCTCCAAAAACAGTTTCACGAGTTATTAATGGTGGAGTAAATGTTAAAGAAGAAACTTATCAAGCGATTCAAAAAGTTATAGAAGAATTGTCGTATATTCCAAATGCATATGCAAGAAATTTAACTAAAAAAGAAGCTATAAATATATTGATTTCTGTAAAAAAAATCGACTCTTTTCCTTTAATTTGGTTCCAAACTTTATTAGATAAAGTTTTACAAACTTGTAAAGAGTATGGTGTTAACGCTATTGTTGAATATTTTAGTGAAGAGGATACAATTAGTAATTCAATAATCTCGAGTACAGGAAGTTTGATAGATGGTGTAATAGTATTTTATGAAAGTAAAGAAGATATTCGGATTAATTACTTACAAAAGAATAAAATTCCATTCATAGTTTTTGGAGAATCTAGAACACCTAATGTTGTGTATGTTTCTAACAACAATTTTCAGGCCACTTATGACATGATGAAATTAGTATCAAAAGAAAACATTAATAGTATGTGGTTACTTATGGGAGGAGAATCCCTTGTTAATATGGATCGAGAGAGAGGGGTTCGTGCTTTTTTAAATGATAAAAACTATGAAATGGATTTGAAAGTTGTATATGGTCTAACTACAATAGATTCGGTTTATTCATATGCTACAAGACATCTATCTAATCAAAATTATCCTGATTTGGTTTTTGTATCCGGGGATGAGAAAGTACAGGGATTGATTCGTGCTTGCTATGAGAAGGAAATTACTATTCCTGATGATATTTCAATAATCGGATTTGACAATATTCCAATTTCTCAATATTACACTCCAGCTTTATCTACAATTTCTCCTAATTATGTTAAATTAGCTCAAGAAATGATTGAAGGGGTATTAGCAATTATAAAGGGGGAAAGTGTCACATCTGTTGAAGTTTCTACTAAACTTGTTAGGAGACAGAGTTTCTAGTATTGTTTAATTCTTGAAAATCCTAATGGAAAAGATGGAGTGTTCTAAAGTAAGTTCTGTTTAGCATCTATTCAGTTTCTATTGAGTTGGATCCAATTTCTAACAAGTGGGACATTTTCACGTTCGATTTACTAAAGACATTATCACATTCGAATCACACATCTTTCAAAAAAATCGTAAAAAAGTCTTGACAAAGAAAAAACAAAGTATTAAAATAAGTTCAACAAATCAGAAAAGTAACTATTTTTGATCTTCAGGGAGCCTGTGGTGATTGTGAACAGGTGGTTGGAAGTAGTGAAAGTGGGCTGATTTTAAAAATGAATTTGAAACAATGAAAATTCGGTGCGCACACCTTACAGTGCAACTTGTTGTTAGACAAGGTAGAGATGTAAAGGGGATAGTCCCTTTATAATTGAGGTGGCACCGCGTTACCAACGCCCTCACGCAGAAGTAGATTCTGTGTGTGGGCTTTTTTCATATCTTGAAATCAATACAGAAAGAGGAAATTTTTATGACAACTAAAGGTTATTTTGGACAATTTGGTGGTAGTTTTGTACCGGAGCCGATTCAGGCTTTGTTGGATGAGTTGGAAGTGACATTTGACAAGTACAAAGATGATCCAGAATTTTTGGCAGAATTTCGCCATTACTTGAAGGATTATTCAGGTCGAGAAACACCGCTCTATTTTGCAGAAAGTTTGACAGAGTACCTAGGTGGCGCTAAGATTTATCTCAAGCGTGAAGACCTGAACCATCTGGGTTCTCACAAGCTCAACAATGTTTTAGGACAAATTCTTCTGGCCAAACGTATGGGTAAAAAACGTGTTATCGCGGAAACAGGGGCTGGTCAGCACGGGGTTGCGACTGCAGCTGCAGCAGCTAAGTTTGGTATGGCCTGTGATGTTTACATGGGGGCAGAGGATGTAGAGCGTCAACGTCTAAATGTTTTCCGTATGGAGATGATGGGAGCAACTGTTCACGCAGTTGAAACGGGGACACGAACTCTTAAGGATGCGGTTGATGCAGCCTTTGGAGCATGGATGAATGATTTGGAAGCCTTCTATGTTCTGGGATCTGCTGTGGGTCCGCACCCTTATCCTACTATTGTTCATGAGTTCCAAAAGGTCATCAGTGAAGAATCTCGCCGTCAAATCTTAGAAAAAGAAGGTCGTTTACCAGACTACGTTATTGCTTGTGTAGGTGGTGGTTCCAATGCTATTGGTGCTTTTTCACAGTATGTGGCTGATGAAGAAGTTAAATTGGTTGGGGTTGAAGCTGCTGGTCACGGACTTGACACAGACAAGCACGCAGCTACTATGACAAAAGGTAGCATCGGAATTGTCGACGGAATGAAGACCTATGCAGTCTTTAAAGAAGACGGAGAGCTGGCTCCAGTTTATTCTATCTCAGCTGGTTTGGACTATCCAGGTGTTGGCCCAGAACACGCCTACTTCAAAGACTCAGGTCGCGTGGAATATGTCGCTGCGACGGATGAAGAAGCTGTTCAAGCCTTGCTTCTCCTCAGCAAAACTGAAGGAATTATCCCAGCGATTGAAAGTTCGCATGCTATCGCAGAAGCAGTTAAACGTGCACCGAAACTAAGTAAAGACGACATTATCATTATCAATGTCTCTGGTCGTGGAGACAAGGACGTAGCTGCAATTGCGGACTACCTAGAAGCTAAAAAATAAAAGATGGAAAAATTACAGTCTTTTCTCTCACAGAGAGCTTGTGGTTGCTGGAAACAAGCAGAGAAAGCTGTAAGGTTGGGTTCATCTGAAACGAGAGAAGAAAACATAATTCTCAAGGGAGTGCCCTTTATCGCACAGCCTGTTACAGGAGATATCTGAGACAGGAATGAGAGATAGGAGAAATCCTATAATTGGGGTGGCACCGCGAATTTCGTCCTCACGCAAGTTATTTTGCGTGGGGATTTTTTATATATAGTCGCCACGATCTAGAATTAGAACTGAAAGGGAAATTACAATGGAACAAATCATTCATGGAGATGTCTTATCGCCAATCTTGGCTTATATGCGCCTAAAGGGGCAACACAAGGTTATTTTAGAAAGTATTCCGAGAGACAAGGAAACCGCTCGTTTTTCTATCTTAGCTTATAATCCAGTTTTTGAGATTAAGTTTGAAAATGGAGTTCTTTATCAAAATGGTCAAGTGATTGATCGGGATCCCTTAGATTTCCTTTATGAAGTGACTCATAAGAGCCAGCACCATTCAGATCTACCTTTCGGTGGTGGGGCAATTGGTTTTGTTGGTTACGATATGATTTCGCTTTATGAAGAAATTGGTCAAATTCCTGAAGATACTATTGGAACGCCAGACATGCATTTCTTCGTCTATGAGAGTTACATGGTCTTTGACCACAAGAAGGAGAAAATCCATGTCATCGAGGATGCTCTCTATAGTGAGCGTAGTCAAGAAGATTTGGAAGAAGCTTTGAAGCAAGTGCTGGAGGAATTACGCATCCCTGCAGCAAATGAATTTGAAGACTTGGATCTATCTCCGTCAGACTTCAAACCGCATATCGCTCCTCAAAAATTTGAGGAAATGGTGGAAACAGCTCGTGACTTGATTCGTAATGGCGACATGTTCCAGTGCGTACTCAGTCAGCGCTTCTCAGCAGAAGTTACTGGAAATCCATTTGACTTCTACAGAAATCTTCGCGTGACCAATCCATCCAATTACCTCTATTTCTATAACTTTGGGGATTATCAAATCATCGGTGCCAGTCCAGAAAGTTTGGTTTCTGTCAAAAATGGCATCGTGACAACCAATCCGATTGCAGGGACACGACCAAGAGGAGCTACGGATGAAGAAGACAAGGTTTTGGCGACAGACCTGCTTTCGGATGAGAAGGAAACAGCAGAGCATCGAATGTTAGTAGACTTGGGTCGTAACGATATTGGTCGCATCTCTGAAACGGCCAGTGTCCAAGTCACTAAGTATATGGAAGTGGAGCTCTTCCGTTATGTCATGCATTTGACCAGCGTGGTCAAGGGGCGTTTGCTTCCAGAACTCACTGCCATGGATGCCTTGAAAGCAACACTTCCTGCTGGAACAGTTTCAGGAGCACCAAAGATTCGAGCGATGAGACGCATCTATGAACTGGAAACAGAAAAACGTGGCGTATACGCAGGAGCAATCGGCTACTTGTCTGCGACGGGTGATATGGATTTCGCCATTGCTATCCGAACGATGATTCTCAAAAATCAAACAGCCTATGTGCAGGCTGGGGCAGGGATTGTCTACGACTCTATCGCCCAAAATGAATACCAAGAAACCATTAACAAGGCTAAATCTATGACTAGAATTGGAGAACTAAGACCATGATTTTATTGATTGATAACTATGATTCTTTTACCTATAACTTGGCCCAATACATTGGGAATTTTGCAGAAGTACAGGTCTTGAGAAATGATGATCCCAAGCTGTATGAAGAAGCTGAAAAAGCAGATGGTCTGGTCTTTTCTCCTGGTCCCGGTTGGCCAGTTGATGCTGGAAAGATGGAAGACATGATTCGTGATTTTGCTGGCAAAAAGCCGATTCTTGGGATTTGTTTGGGTCATCAAGCCATCGCAGAAGTCTTTGGTGGTAAGTTAGGCTTGGCTCCAAAAGTCATGCATGGGAAACAGAGCAATATCAGCTTTGAAGCGCCATCTGTTTTGTATCAAGGTATCGAGGATGGCCGTGCGGTCATGCGTTATCACAGTATTTTGATTGAAGAAATGCCAGAAGACTTTGAAGTGACAGCTCGTTCGACTGATGACCAAGCCATCATGGGAATTCAACACAAAAACCTACCGATTTATGGCTTCCAGTACCATCCAGAGAGCATTGGAACGCCAGATGGCTTGTCTTCTATTCGGAATTTTATCGAGAAGGTTGTAAAGTGAGGAAACTAGGATGAAAGAGATTATTGAAAAACTAGTAAAATTTGAAAATTTATCAGGTGTGGAAATGACGGATGTCATTGAGCGTATCGTAACTGGACGTGTAACGGAGGCGCAGATTGCTTCTCTCCTTTTGGCTCTTAAGATGAAGGGGGAAACACCTGAAGAACGCACAGCCATTGCCCAAGTCATGAGAGGGCATGCCCAACATATTCCAACTGAGATTCATGATGCCATGGACAACTGTGGTACAGGTGGGGACAAGTCTTTCAGCTTTAACATCTCCACAACTGCAGCCTTTGTCTTGGCTGGTGGTGGTGTTCACATGGCAAAGCATGGTAACCGCTCGATTTCTTCTAAATCTGGTTCCGCAGATGTCCTCGAAGCCTTGGGCATCAATCTTGATCTCAAACCAGCTGAACTAGGTAAGGTCTTTGATAAAACTGGAATCGTCTTTCTCTTTGCCAAAAATATGCATCCAGCCATGAAATACATCATGCCAGCTCGTTTGGAATTGGGAATTCCAACGATTATGAACTTGACTGGTCCCCTGATTCACCCAATGGCCTTGGAAACACAGCTTCTTGGTATTAGTCGTCCAGAACTTCTAGAAAGTACAGCTCAGGTTTTGAAAAATATGGGTCGCAAGCGTGCCATCGTGGTTGCTGGGCCAGAAGGGCTAGATGAAGCTGGTTTGAATGGAACAACCAAGATTGCACTTCTTGAAAATGGCGAAATCAGCTTGTCAAGCTTTACTCCAGAGGATTTGGGAATGGAAAACTACGCTATCGAAGATATTCGTGGAGGAAATGCTCAGGAGAATGCAGAAATTTTGCTCAGCGTTCTTAAAAACGAACCAAGTCCATTCTTGGAAACGACAGTTTTAAATGCTGGTCTTGGTTTCTATGCTAATGGTAAAGTAGATAATATCAAGGATGGAGTTGTCTTGGCTCGTCAAGTGATTGCTAGTGGCAAGGCCCTTGAAAAACTCAGACTGTTACAGGAGTACCAAAAATGAGTCAGGAATTTTTAGCACGAATCTTGGAGCAGAAGGCGCGTGAGGTTGAGCAGATGGAGCTGGAGGAAATTCAGCCCCTGCGCCAGACCTATCGCTTGGCTGACTATCTAAAACAACACCAAGACCGTCTACAGGTAATCGCTGAAGTTAAGAAGGCTAGCCCTAGTCTGGGAGATATCAATCTCGATGTGGATATTGTGCAACAGGCCCAGACTTATGAAGCAAATGGTGCAGTGATGATTTCTGTTCTGACAGATGAAGTTTTCTTTAAAGGACATTTGGATTATCTACGGGAGATTTCCAGTCAGGTACAGATTCCGACGCTTAACAAGGACTTTATTATCGATGAAAAGCAAATCATCCGCGCTCGCAATGCAGGTGCGACAGTCATCTTGCTCATTGTGGCAGCCTTGTCCGAAGAACGTCTCAAGGAACTTTATGACTATGCGACAGAGCTTGGTCTGGAAGTCTTGGTGGAAACGCACAATCTAGCTGAACTAGAGGTAGCTCACCGCCTTGGAGCTCAAATTATCGGGGTCAATAACCGCAACTTGACCACCTTTGAAGTTGACTTGCAGACCAGTGTAGATTTGGCTAAACATTTCAAAGATGATTGCTTGTACATTTCTGAATCTGCTATTTTCACAGGGCAGGATGCGGAACGAGTAGCACCATACTTTAACGGAATTTTAGTTGGGACAGCTCTTATGCAGGCAGAAGATGTGGCCCAGAGAATCAAGGAGTTGCAGATTGACAAAGGTTAAAATTTGTGGACTATCGACCAAAGAAGCGGTGGAAACAGCCGTTTCAGCAGGAGCCGACTACATCGGTTTTGTCTTTGCACCTAGTAAAAGACAGGTGACTTTGGATCAGGCTGCCGAGCTGGCAAAGCTTATTCCTGCAGATGTCAAAAAGGTTGGTGTGTTTGTTTCACCAAGTCGGGCAGAACTGCTAGAAACGATTGACAACGTTGGCTTGGACTTGGTTCAAGTTCACGGTCAGGTGGCAGATGATTTATTTGAGAATTTGCCTTGTGCCAGTATTCAGGCTGTGCAGGTGGATGGAGAGGGTCATGTGCCCAATTCTCAGGCAGACTATCTCCTCTTTGATGCCCCTGTGGCTGGGAGTGGCCAGACCTTTGATTGGGGGCAACTGGATACGACAGGACTAACTCAGCCTTTCTTTATCGCAGGTGGGCTTAATGAAGACAATGTAGTAAAAGCAATTCAACACTTTACTCCCTATGCAGTAGATGTATCAAGCGGAGTGGAGACAGATGGACAAAAAGATCATGAAAAGATTAGAAGATTTATAGAGAGGGTAAAGAATGGCATATCAAGAACCAAATAAAGATGGATTTTACGGAAAATTCGGTGGACGTTTCGTCCCAGAAACATTGATGACAGCAGTTTTGGAGTTGGAGAAGGCCTACCGTGAAAGTCAGGCAGACCCAAGTTTCCAAGAGGAATTAAACCAACTTTTGCGTCAGTATGTGGGACGTGAAACTCCTCTTTACTACGCAAAAAACTTGACCCAGCATATTGGCGGAGCCAAGATTTATCTCAAACGGGAAGACCTTAACCATACAGGCGCCCACAAGATTAACAATGCCTTGGGACAAGTTCTTCTGGCTAAACGCATGGGCAAAAAGAAAATTATCGCTGAAACAGGTGCTGGTCAGCACGGTGTAGCAACTGCAACTGCTGCAGCCCTCTTTAACATGGAATGTACTATCTACATGGGTGAGGAAGATGTCAAACGCCAAGCCCTCAATGTCTTCCGTATGGAGCTTTTGGGAGCTAAGGTCGAGGCAGTGACAGACGGTTCGCGCGTGCTCAAGGATGCGGTCAATGCAGCCCTCCGTTCATGGGTAGCTAATATCGATGATACCCACTATATCCTTGGTTCTGCCTTGGGGCCTCATCCATTCCCAGAAATCGTTCGTGACTTCCAAAGTGTCATTGGTCGAGAGGCTAAACAACAGTACCGTGACTTAACAGGTCAAGATTTACCAGATGCCCTAGTAGCTTGTGTTGGTGGTGGTTCTAACGCTATCGGTCTCTTCCATCCATTTGTAGAAGATGAGTCAGTAGCTATGTATGGAGCTGAAGCAGCTGGACTTGGTGTAGACACAGAGCACCACGCAGCTACCTTGACCAAGGGTCGTCCGGGTGTCCTTCACGGTTCCCTCATGGATGTACTCCAAGATGCTCATGGTCAAATTCTTGAAGCCTTCTCTATCTCAGCAGGTTTGGACTATCCTGGTATCGGTCCAGAACATTCTCACTACCACGATATTAAACGTGCCAGCTATGTTCCTGTGACAGACGAGGAAGCCTTGGAAGGATTCCAACTCTTGTCTCGTGTGGAAGGGATTATCCCAGCCTTGGAATCTAGCCATGCTATCGCTTTTGCGGTGAAATTGGCCAAAGAACTCGGACCAGACAAATCCATGATAGTCTGTCTATCAGGTCGTGGGGATAAGGATGTGGTTCAAGTCAAGGAACGCTTGGAAGCAGATGTAGCAAAGAAGGGAGAAGCTCATGCATAAGACACTAACAGAAAAATTGAATGCTATAAAAGCAGCTGGAAAAGGAATTTTTGTTCCCTATATCATGGCTGGAGACCACGAGAAAGGTTTGGATGGACTCGGAGAAACAATCCACTTTCTAGAAGATTTGGGTGTTTCTGCCATTGAAGTGGGCATTCCCTTTTCAGACCCTGTTGCAGATGGACCTGTTATCGAAGAAGCAGGCTTGCGCAGTCTAGCCCACGGGACTTCGACAGAAGCTTTGGTTGAAACCTTGAAAACCATTCAAACAGAGATTCCACTGGTCATCATGACCTACTTCAACCCCCTCTTTCAGTACGGTGTGGAGAATTTTGTCAAAGATTTGGCAGATACAGCGGTTAAGGGCTTGATTATTCCTGACCTTCCTCATGAGCATGCCAACTTTGTAGAACCATTTTTGGCAAATACAGACATTGCTTTGATTCCTTTAGTAAGCTTGACCACAGGGATTGAACGCCAGAAAGAGTTGATTGAAGGGGCAGAAGGATTTGTCTATGCGGTTGCCATCAATGGGGTGACAGGGAAATCTGGCAATTACCGTGCAGATTTGGATAAGCACTTAGCACAATTGCATCAAGTGGCCGATATCCCAGTCTTGACAGGTTTTGGCGTATCTAGTCAAGCCGATGTTGAACGCTTCAATGCGGTGTCAGATGGTGTTATCGTCGGTTCAAAAATCGTAAAAGCTCTCCACCAAGGAGAGCCGATTCAGGACTTTATCAAACAAGCAGTAGCTTACCAAAAATAATCACACAAGCAGCAAGCAAGAGGAAAGGCACGAAAGGAAGTCTTTCCTTTTTCTTTTGCAGGAGAAAGGCTAGAATCCCCGTAGCAGAAGCAAACTGAATCAAGATCAGTAATTCGGTTGCGCTAAAGATGAGAGAACAAGAAGCTAAAAAGAGAAAATCCCCTGCTCCCATGCGGAGATCGATAAAATGAGCCAACATTCCAAGGACAAGGAAGAAGACCATGACCAGATTCCAGCCAGAGAAGGCCATGAGGATTAGGTGGAAAGTCATCCAGACCAGTAGGGGATATTCCTGATGGCGAAAGTCGTAGATACCCAAGGTCAAACCGGCAGTTATGAGGACGACTTGTACCAAGGAAAGCCAGCCCCATGACCAAGCCAGAAAGAGGAGTCCTAAACCTAGTTCAAAGAGGGCATACCAAATAGGATAAGGAGCCTTGCAGTAGCGACAGCGAAAGCGATTGAACACCTGCGAGAGAATAGGAATCAAATCTAAGGGACGCAAGCGAGTCTGACAGGAATCGCAGTGACTAGCAGGTTGGATAATAGATTGCTCTGGAAAACGGTCAATGACCAAACCAAGAAAGGAAGCGAGAATGCTCCCGACAAGAAAAAAATAAAAATCAATCATACTTATCTATTCGTAAAAAATGGGAGAAGTAGTATAATGGAGAAACATAAACAAGATAGTGAGGTCAAGATGACAATTCGTTTTGAAGAAGAGGTGAGTATAGAAAACGCTCAATACGTATGCCAATGGTCCAACTCCCTTGGAAAATCCTTTCAAGAACAATGGATGGGACCAATGATTCCTTTCCCCTTGACAATTCAAGTCTTTCAAGATTTGGAAGGAATCTTTTCAATCTTTGAAGGACAAGAGTTTGTGGGGCTAATACAAAAAATCAGGCTAGAAGACAGTAATCTTCATATTGGAAGATTTTTTATCAATCCTCAGAAACAGGGGCAAGGCTTAGGTAGGCAGGCTTTAAGGCAATTTGTTAGTTTGGTCTTTGAAAATAGAGATATAGACAGCATCTCTCTAAATGTCCTCGAAGCAAATCAAGCAGCCCAGCACCTTTACCAAAAAGAAGGATTTAAAATCGTTCAAATAGTTGAAGAACCTGTACGAAAATACATCATGAAAAAGGGGAGATAGAAGCAGACAAAGTCTTTTCCTGTTTTATGTAGATGTTTACACATGAAAATTGAAGTATTTTCAAAAGCTAATTGGAGTGATTTTATTCATGATGGGATAAATGATCTGGCCAAAAATGATTGAGAAATAGTTGCTAAAAAAGCGTTTGCATGATACTATATATTGAAAGGAGGTGATAATATGGTAGAACAAAGAAAATCAATTACCATGAAAGATGTTGCTTTAGAAGCAGGAGTTAGTGTTGGAACAGTTTCACGTGTGATTAATAAAGAAAAAGGCATTAAAGAAGTAACTTTAAGGAAAGTTCAAAGGGCTATAAAAACATTGGACTATATCCCTGATAATTATGCTCGAGGTATGAAAAAGAATAGAACAGAAACTATCGCTTTGATTATTCCGAGCATATGGCATCCATTTTTTTCGGAGTTTGCCTATCATGTTGAGAAAGAGTTATTAAAATATAATTATAAATTATTTATTTGTAACGCTGATAGCGATTCACAAAATGAAATCGAATATATCGAAATGTTGAAACAAAATAAAGTGGATGGAATTATTGGTATTACATATTCTGATATTGACAAATATATTTTATCTGATTTACCGTTTGTAAGTATAGATAGACATTTTTCGGAAAATGTATGCTATGTTACTTCAGCAAATTACAAAGGAGGACAAACTGCAGCAGAGGAACTGGTTAGAAGGGATAATAAGCACCTTGCTTTTATTGGTTCAATTAATATGTATGAGAATGAGACTATACTCAGAAGTAAAGGATTCAGAGAAAAAGCTAAGGAATTAGGAGTAGATGTCTATAATTTTGAAATGAAAGAACCTTTAATAAATCCTGAAGATCAGATAAGAATTTTTTTGCAATCTCATAAAGAAATTGATGGTATATTTACAATAAATGATATGATGGCTCTGAGAGTTATTAGTGTTATGAAAGAACTGGGGAAAATAGCACCTGATGATTACCAGATAATTGGGTTTGATGGTTTAAAAACTTCTGTCGATCAATCTTATCTAGTGTCTACAATAGTTCAAGATATTGGTATGATGGCAAAAGAATCTGTTGCAATGATACTGAAAATGATTAAGCGGGAAGAGATTCTAGAAAAACGAATCGTAATTCCCACATATTTTTGGGGAGATAAAACAACAAAAAAAATTAAAAAAGCGCTTGACAATTAATGAAAGCGCTGTTATAATATAATCAACAAATGAAACGTTTCAAAAACAGGCTAGAGGCTTGTTTAAAAAATAAATAAAAAATGAAACGTTTCAAAAAGGAGGAAAATGATGCGTAAAGGTACAATGTTATCTGTTGTTGCGGGGCTATCGTTAGCTATACTTGCAGGTTGTAGTGGAGGAACTAACTCAAAACAAGCGAGTTCTTCAAATGATATTAAAGTCTGGGTACAATTCTCTGACGAAACCAATGAAGGAAAAGCTTGGCAAAAAGTTGTTGATAACTTTAATCAATCAGGAAAAAGTAAGTACAAGGTTGTAACTGAGTATATTCCTCGTAGTGGTAGTGGTGGAGGATATGAAGACAAGGTTAATGCTGCTATCACGACTAATAGTCTTCCAGATGTTATTACCCTTGATGGACCAAATACGGCAGCTTATGCAAAATCTAAAGTGATTACTCCGCTAGATGATTATCTAAAAGATAATAATATGGATGATGTTTTGGACAGTATTAAACAACAAGGAACTTATGATGGCAAATTCTATGCATTTGGATTTTCTGAATCGAATGTTGGTGTTTATTACAACAAAAAAATGTTCAAAGAGGCCGGAATTGCGGAATCAGAGCTTCCAACGCTAGAAAAGCCATGGACATGGGATGAATTTAATACGATTGCTAAAAAATTGAAAGATCATTATAACAAACCGGCAATTGATTTTCGTATTAATTCAAACGATGAAATGTTACCATATGCTTATATGCCGTTGATTTGGTCAAATAATGGTTCTGTCGTAAACGAAGATGGAACAAAGGCAGAAGGATACTTCAACTCAAAAGAGAGTGTAGAAGCAGTTCAATTCATTCAAAATCTTGTAAAAGAAGGTTACACAACTGTTAGTCCAGTCGAAAAAGGTTTTGAAACAGGAGAGTATCCAATGCTTTTGAGTGGTTCTTGGACGATTGCTGACATGAATACAAACTACAAAGATATTGATTTTGGTATCCTTCCTTACCCAGTATCTAGTAAGACGAAAAAATTAGTATCCCCTTCAGGTAGTTGGCAATTAGCTGTTACGACAAAATCTGATAAAAAAGAGGCAGCATCTGAATTTGTTAAATTTGCTACAAATACAGAATCAAGTGAAATTATTAGCTTGGGGAATTCGGTCCTTCCGATTCGTAAATCTACAATTGAAAATATCAAAGATAAAGTGACCGAACCAATGCGTTTCTTGATGGAACAAAATTCAAAAACAGCTCATGCTCGCCCAGTTGTCGTAGCATATCCTCAGGTTTCTCGAGCTTTTCAACAAGCAATGCAAGATATTAGCTATTATGAAGAAAATCCAAATGTGCAAAAAGTCTTGGATACTCGTACAAAAGAAATGCAAACTGCTATTGATCAGTCACTCAAATAATCTGTAAAAAGGAAGGAGGAAGGAAAATATTTGGAACTACCTTCCCCTTTCTTGTTAATAGCCTAGTTTGATATATATGATTAAAGGAGATGGATATGAGTAAAGAAACTGTTGTGGATACAAAAAGACGTGAAAAAATAAAGGATAACATACTAGGTTATAGTTTTTTAGCTCCAGCTTTAATTTTATTAGGTATCTTTTTAGTAATTCCAGTTGGAATGGTCATTTATTACGCTTTTACAGATTATTATTTGTTGACACCAGATGAAAGAAAATTTGTTGGACTTGAAAATTTTATTCGATTAATAAAGGATCCGATTTTCTTAAAGAGCTTCTTGAATACGTTGAAATTTGTTGTTTGGATTATTCCAGTTCAATTGGGAGCAGCCTTAGGAATGGCTTTGATTGTTAATAAAAAGCGCAAAGGGAATATGTTTTTTAAAGTGGCTTTTTTTGCTCCAGTTGTCATGTCCTTGGTAGTTATTTCTATTCTTTGGCTTTATCTTTTAAATCCAAATAGTGGCTTATTAAATGCTATTTTAAATAAGGTAGGTATTGCTTCTCAACCTTTCTTGACTAGTCCTAAACAAGCTATGTATGCAATTGTTTTTGTTTCTGCTTGGCAGGGTGCAGGTTATCAGATGCTTTTATTTTTAGGAGGAATGCAGAATATTCCACAAGATGTATATGAAGCTGCTGAATTGGATGGATTCTCAAAATGGGCTCAGTTTCGTTATATCACGATGCCCCTACTAAAACCAACAGCACTGTTTGTATTGTTAACAACTTTAATTTCTGCTTTTAAGCTGATTGTACAACCAATGGTTATGACGCAAGGTGGGCCATTAAACTCAACAATTACTATGGTGTACTATATTTATCAACAAGGTTTTACTGATCGTCTTGTAGGATATTCTAGCTCAATCGCTTTAGTATTTACAACGTTAATTGGTATGATTAGCTTAGTACAACGTCGCGTTCTGAAGGAGGATGACTAAGATGAAACGATTTAAACCAACAACAATCTTAGAATATATTCTGTTAACTTTATTGGCAGGACTCTTCCTTTTTCCTATGGTTTGGATGGTAGTTTCAGCTATGAAGCCAGAAGCGGATGTTTATAAAAATTTGACTAGTTGGCAAGCCTTCTTACCAAGTTTAAATCCCGCTGATTGGTTTAAACCTTATCAGGAAGTATTTGAGCGCTTTAGTATTTTTACATATCTAGGGAACAGCATTTTTTATGCTGGAACGTTTGCTATTGGTTCTATTATTGTCAATGCACTGGCCGGTTTCGCTTTTGCAAAAGTAAATTTTTCAGGTAAGAAAATTTTATTTGGTTTCTTACTTGCTTTACTTATTATTCCAGTAGAAACTGTGTTAATTCCACAATTTACCATTATCAATTCCTTAGGTTTGGTCAATAATCGTCTTGCAGTTATTATTCCAGGATTGGCGAGTGTATTTAATATTTACTTATTTAGGAATTTCTTTATTGCAATTCCAGAAGAGATTCTTGAGTCTGCAAAGATGGACGGAGCAAGTATCGTTAGAATTTTCTTTAGAATTATGCTTCCAATGTCTAAACCTGCAGTTGCTACAGTTGGTGTTTTATCATTTATTTCAAGCTGGAATGATTATATTTGGCCATTGATGGTTTTGACAGATTCTTCTAAATTTTCAATGCAGGTTGCAATTACAACTATTAATACAACTCAACCAGTTTATATCAATCAGGTAATGGCTGTATTAACTATTTCAACGATTCCGTTGATTTTGGTCTATGTAGTCGCTCAGAAATATATTGTTCAAGGTCTGGGTGGTTCCGGAACTGGAATAAAATAGGATATACTTATGATAAATAAAACATTTACAGTAGAAAAAGCCAATCGTTTTATAGCAGAAAATAAACATCTTGTAAATACTCAATATAAGCCTGAAGAACATTTTTCAGCTGAGATTGGCTGGATCAATGATCCAAATGGATTTGTCTATTTTCGTGGAGAATACCATCTCTTTTATCAATTCTATCCTTATGATAGTGTTTGGGGACCTATGCACTGGGGTCATGCTAAAAGTAAGGACTTGGTGACTTGGGAGCACTTGCCGGTGGCACTTGCTCCTGACCAAGATTATGACCGAAATGGTTGCTTCTCAGGCTCTGCCATTGTCAAGGATGATCGCCTCTGGCTCATGTATACTGGGCATATCGAAGAAGAAACAGGTATTCGTCAAGTGCAAAATATGGCATTTTCAGATGACGGGATTCACTTTGAAAAGATTGAACAAAATCCAGTTGCAACTGGAGCAGACTTGCCAGATGAGTTAATTGCAGCTGATTTCCGTGATCCAAAACTCTTTGAAAAAGATGGACGCTATTACTCCGTAGTAGCTGCCAAACACAAAGATAATGTGGGCTGTATCGTTCTACTAGGGTCCGATAACCTAGTAGAATGGCGGTTCGAATCCATCTTTTTAAAAGGGGTAGAACACCAAGGCTTTATGTGGGAATGCCCAGATTACTTTGAGTTAGATGGGAAAGATTGCCTTATTATGTCACCCATGCGTTATCAGCGTGAGGGAGACTCATATCATAACATCAACTCATCGGTTTTGTTTACGGGTAAGGTAGATTGGGGAGAAAAACGTTTTATCCCAGAATCAGTTCAAGAAATTGATCATGGGCAAGACTTCTATGCTCCACAAACATTGTTGGACGATCAAAATCGTCGTATCCTGATTGCTTGGATGCAGACATGGGGACGTACCCTTCCAACCCATGACCAAGAACACAAGTGGGCATGTGCCATGACTTTACCTAGAATTCTAAGATTGGAAGATGGCAAACTAAGACAATTCCCTGTTAAAAAAGGCCAATATCAAATCCAAATAGATAAAGATTGTCATTACCATTTAGGAAATGATACAGATTATCTTGAATTTGGTTATGACAGTAATGCGCAGCAAGTTTACATTGATCGTAACCATCTTGTTCAAAAAATTCTAGGTGAAGAAGAACAGGACACTAGTCGACGGTATGTAGATATTGAAGCTAAAGAATTGGAAGTTGTTCTAGATAAAAATTCCATCGAGATTTTTGTCAATCAAGGTGAAGCAAGCTTGACTGCAACTTATTACTTAACGGTGCCAGCGGAGCTATCACGAATCGATTAAAAAATAAGTTATTTCTCCTAAAGAAAAAGTTCTCTTTCTAGCAAAATGGAAAGAGAACTTTTTTCTAATTAAGCAGAGCATATTTCTGTTTAAACAACTTAATTTTATCATTACAGTAAGTGATTAAATCTTGAGCTTTTTCAAGTGTATAGCCTTTTTCAGATACAGATTTCACTTTCTTCTCATCAAAATAGTAGCCAGTCAAACCAGTGATTTCTTCTGATAATGTAAGATAGTAACCTGTTTCAATTCCCTCGTCTAGATTTTTGGAAAATGACTTCATCAAGCGTCCGAAGAGAGACTTTTTCGTCTTTTCAACACTGGAATCATTCCCCAAATTGGTTGAAATCAAGCCAGGATGGTAAGAATTGACGGTGATGCTTAAACCTCTTAAAAAGAAGTCTCTTGCCAGATAGCGTGTCATCCAAATAGTGTAGAGTTTGGAATTATTGTAGGCCAAACCAGGATTGTAGTTCGTCTCAAATCCAAAGTCTAAATCCTTAACCTTAGCAAAATGATGCATATAGGAAGAAGTATTAATGACACGGCCGTCAGACGCTTTTTCTAACAAGGGACCTAGCTTAGTTGTTAAAATATAGGGAACCAGAACAGATAACATAAAGGTCAACTCGACATTTTCAGCACTCGCTTTTCGTTCTTTTCCAGCATAAAGGCCTGCATTGTTAAACAAGACATCAATACTTTGAAATTCTCTCTTGATTTCCTCTACAAATCGATAAACATCATCTAATTTTGAAAAATCTGCAAGGTAGCTAGAAACTCTGCCTCTCAAGGAAACGGTCCTAACCTCTTGAAGCGCCAGCTCAAGTTTTTGAGGATTTCGACCATGGAGGATGACATGATGCCCTTCACTAGCCAATTTCTTTGCCAAATGTTTACCGATACCGTCAGTAGCACCTGTAATCAGAATAGTTTTGACCATCTTAGTCCTCCAAGAAAGCAATGACTTTTTTTGAAAACTCCTCTGCATATTGGAAGATCGAACCGTGACCAGCATTTGGATAGATGATCAGCTTACTATTTTCGATTTTTGCATGCATATCGTAAGAATTTTCCGTTGGAACCTGCATATCCTTGTCCCCGTTGACGATTAAGGTTGGTTGGATGATAAATTTTAGGTCGTCTTGCGAATCTTTCCCCCAACGTTTAATAGCTTTGAGTTGAGTTAGGAATCCTGATAGGTTCATATCTTTATCCGCAAATTCCTTTGTTCTCATACCCATTCGTCCTAGGACTTTCAAGGATTCAATTTTCCCTTGATCATCATGATTATAGAAGATATAGCGTTTAGGATCGATGCGCTCGAGTCCAGCTTTAAACATATAACTAAAGGTTTTCCCTGTGACCTTATCGACCTCTTTTCCACCTCGAGGTCCTGTTCCAGCCAAAATCAAACGGTTCACTAGAGTAGGCTTGATTCGGATGATTTCTTGGGCAATCATACCTCCCATAGAAAGGCCAAGAAGATTGATTTTATCGTAACCAAGCGCTTTTACAAAGTCAATTGTCTGCTCAGCCATTCCAGGAATCGTCGAAGCAACTTTGCCCTGACTGGCTCCTACTCCAGGAAGATCGACTACAATGACATGGTGCTTTTCAGCAATCAAGTCTAAGAGTTTAGGATCCCAGTTATCGAGAGTTGCTGCCAAATGGACCAGCATCAGAAGAGGTAGTTTTGATTTGCCTTTACTAAGTTCGCGATAAGCGATTTTGTTCCCGTCGACCGTGATGTATTGATTTTTAGTTGTAAGATATGACATTGTGTTTTCCTTTTTATTTCTTAAAGCTGAGGACTGTTTTTCCACGTGAGCGACCATTAGCGACCTTGTCTAATGCGCTATTTACCTCTTCAAATGGATAAACTGTATCGATAGAGGGTTTGATTTCTAATTTACTAAAGAGGTCAGCTACCTCTTGTAATTGAGCGCCATTGCTTTCTACAAAGATAAAATGATAGTGGACGCCATATTTTTCCGCCATCTTATCAAATTTGCGACCTGCTAAGCCAAGAATCATCTGTTTCCATTTTGGTAGATTCATGCGTTTGGCAAAGGCACCGTTTGGCATGGCACGAAGGGAAACAAGATGACCACCTTTTTTCATGATAGACATTTGTTTTTCAGTTTCAGCCCCACCAAGTGTATCGAGGACATAATCAACCTGGCTAACAGTTTTTGTATAATCCTCTGTTTTGTAATCGATAAATCTATCTGCTCCTAGTTTCAGAACACGCTCAGCACTATCTCCAGCTCCATTGGTGATGACCTTCAAACCTTTGGCCTTGGCAATTGGAATGGCCATTCCACCGACACCACCAGTCCCACCAGAAATAAAGATCGTTTTCCCAGCTTGAGCGCCCATGAGTTCAAGAGCCTGTATAATGGTCAAGGCAGTAAGAGGAACAGAAGCAGCCTCCTCGTCTGATAGATAGTCTGGAACCTTGGCTAAGGCTTGGCTATCGACAGCTACGTATTCTGCAAAGGCGCCGATATGATCAAGTGGCAGACGGCCAAAGACACGGTCTCCTATCTGAAAGTTGTCAACTTGCTTGCCAATGCTTTCAACGATCCCACCGACCTCGTTACCTGCAGTTTGAGGAAGTTTGTAAGGAACAATCATCTTGACCTCACCACGAGAGATCATGTTATCGAGAGGATTAACACCGGCTGCGGTGACTTTCACCAATACTTGTTTGTCTGTAATACTTGGTTTAGCGATTTCTGTGATGTTCAGTGTGATATTGTTTTTGTTATAAGTAGTGTGTTGTGCGGCTTTCATGTGATTTCTCTTTTCTTTTTCTATATGATTTTATACCTGTATCTGATACAAGTATATGTTATTTCCAGTAAAAACTGACTTGTTATCAAATCAGTTTCGGACTTGTTTAGCTTGTTTATATAGATTGTCAATGACATCTTCTAAAGTTTGATTTGCTAATTCCTTCTCTAATTGAGATTCGGCACTAGCGAAAAGCGGTGAAACTGCTCCTTGGATATGTTTTCCAACAGGGCAATCAGGATTGCTATTTTGATGAACAGGGAATAAACTAATGTGATTGATTTCTTGAGTAGCATAGTAGATCTCTAGTAAAGTCATTTTCTTTGGAGACTTACTGAGTTGATAACCTGTTTTTCCTTGCTGGGAATGAATCAAATCTGCATTTTTCAATAAGGCAATCACTTTTCGAATGTAACTAGCGTTAGTCCCAACACTAATAGCTAGTGCTTGAGAACTTAAGGTTTCCTTGCTTTCACTAATCATTGTTAAGATATGCAAAGCAACTGAGAATTTTGTATCCATATGAATCCCTCTCTTAATAAACTTGTATCAGATACAAGAACAAGTATAACATAAATTAAAAGAAAAGCAAGTCTTTTGTTTTAAATTTTAAAAAATTTTGAGTGCAATCAGATTAGAGCTGTCTGGGAAGGGTGTTCATAAAATTATACCGTTGATATCCATTAGTTGACCAAAAGTAGAACAGATACACAAAAAAGCCTTGTAAATCAAGGCTTTTTCCTGTTGTATTTAGATGCCCCCTACAGGGATTTGGAAAGGACTTTCATATTGAGAGCAATTAAAAATATTGAAATATAAGTGATTTTAGGTATTTTCAATGTCAGGATTTAAAAATGGGGCAAAAGTGGGGCAAAAACGAATGACTCGTATTTGGTTTGAAAACCTATAATACCTAATGATTATGCTATTCTAGATATATAGTTTTGTTATAAATAAATGTCAGTGCGAGATCAAATTGGAGGATAAAATGGAAAAACAAATTAATGAAAAAAAAGCCTTGGTTCCCAAAGCTTTTTAATCTTATAAACTCATTAAAACAACTCCCAGTAAGGTGTGGAATGTTTTTTAGTCTGTGTCATATAAAAATAAATAGAATGAATAGCTATAGCTAGAGCTAAAATGGTTGTAATACTTACTACTATTATAGGATTAGAAGCAAAGATTAAAGAGAGAATCAAGGCAGCCAGATAGAGTGTAGCTTGGACACAGTAGTAACTTTTCGAATAGCGAAGATAGTGTTTGTTATAGGGCCCATTTGCTAGGACAGCAGCTTGGAAGAGGCCAATTCCGATATAAAAGAAGCTGGTTGCAAAGAGACGATTAGCTTCAGGATTCTGAAGAAAGCCCATCGATACAGTCATCATCATAAGTCCAATGAAAATAGGATAGTGACTGTAAATTAGAAATAGCCCCTTTTGATTAGATTTTTGATCAATAGCATGGTCGAATTGACCAAAATAAAACAAGAACAGAGAAATCATAATAATGAAATAAAGAACCGAATAAATCGAGAAATTCTCGATTGTAAAGAGGTTAGCTAGCTCCGTAATCATCTCTCCAAACGTAATAATGACAAGAAGGGAGATGCGCTCGATTAAATGGGGGAGATTTACCTGGTAATGCTTATCTTTATTAAGCAAGATACTTGGCATAATAAATGTTAGCAGAATACTAACATAAAGGATATAGACTCCAATGTAAATAGGAAGAAGAGCTGCTAGATAGATTTCTAAACTTCGTAGACCTGTTATCCATAGAAAACCTTTGATACTTTCCCTATGAACATTATCGGTTGATTTTTTAAAAAACTCAACCAAATATTGAAAAAATAAGGTAAGGGTTAATGTACCAATAGCCCAACAGACATAATGAAAATATTGTTGCCAATCATCTTTAATCAAATTGGCTATAAAGAGTAAAATTCCCATTTTGATAAACATGATTACTATGTTAAATAAAGAGTTCTTTCCATAGCGATTGGTATAATCGGTTTGAATCATCCAGGAATCGATGAGAAGCAAGACAGACATGAAAAAATCAAGCAAAGAATTCCAAGTCAAAATACCGTTATGAAGATGGTGAATTAAAGCAGTTACTTTTGAAATCGCAAAAACAAAAACTAGATCATAAAAAAGTTCTGAATAATTTACACGTTTATGTTTAACAAGAGTTGTCATCTTAAGACCTTTCTATTTTAGAAGTACAATTTATTATAACAGAAAATGGTAATAAAAAAAAAGGAGATGCTTAAATAACTTCATGTGACGCGAATGAACTGCGCCACAAAAGTTAGGTTTTTTCTGTCTAACTTTTGGGGTGCAGTTCAGAAGGGGTGTTTTTTCTATCGTTTTTTAGTGCTAAGACTACACAAAAAAGCCTTGATTCCAAGGCTTTTCCTGTTGTATTTAGATGCCCCCTACAGGGATTTGGAAAGGACTTTCATATTGAGAGCAATTAAAAATATTGAAATATAAGTGATTTTAGGTATTTTCAATGTCATGATTTAAAAATGGGACAAAAGTGGGGCAAAAACCATACAGATTCTAAACTGTATGGTTCTTTTTTTATCTAACCAAGAAAGGTTAAAACTTATTAAAACAAATGCAATCAACTGTTGAAAACTTTTTAGTCCGTGTAATATAAAAACAAGTAAAAAGTTGAACTATAGGGAATATTGTGTCATAATAGGTAATAGATGAATAATTAATAGATTGGAAATAATGCTTTCTTACCTTAACAAGTTGAATTGGTTATACATTTTTTCGTCGCAATTGTGTCTATCTCTCGAGTTTAGCTAGTTTTTATAAGCTCTGGTTTCTAATCAATATAACAAATTTTAGAAGTGCATAAGACAAGATGGTGACATTACTACAGTCATTTCTAGTCACCATATGTTGCTGGCACAGGCTGTTTGTAGTGTTGGCTATTTACTAGTCAGTTTAATCGGAGTGTTTAATTTTTATTGTTGAAAGGTTTTTATATGGCGAAAATTCTATCTTTAGGTCTGACAGGTAAGAAATTACTTGCTCAGGGGTTCTTGTTTGTTCTGCTAGGTCTCATCTTGATGGTCACGGGGACTTGGTTGCCAGTAAAGGTTATTCGACTGGTTCTGTTTTTAGCTTGGATAGCAACGGTCTTAGATTTAGTATTACGTATTTTCAAAAAAAGTCAGTCAACGGACACCTTGGGAGTTGCACTGGTTAAATTGTTAGTGCTGGGATATTTGCTTGGCTCCAATCTTGCGACGGATGTGCCGATTTATATTTTGGCTCTTGTGATTGGAGTTTATCAGATTTTTCATGCTAGTATTAACCTTGTCACCTATGTTCTCTACCGCAAAAACAAAATTCGACCTCGTTTTCGTCTCTTACTAGATGGACTCGTACTAGTTTTTCTTGGTGGGACTAGTCTTTTGTCCTCTACAGGAAATTCTGTCTTTCAACTCTTTGTTTTAGGGGCTTATTTTTTCCTTTATGGTGTGTCCAATATCCGTGATGGTTTCTTGTTTGAAGAGGAAATTGGGAAAAACCATCTCAAACGTCGTGTAAGAATGAGCTTACCTATTGTCCTAGCCGCTCTCATCCCTGCAAGAACTTTAGCAAAAGTTAACAAATTTATGCTGGAAAATGCTGATGAGGAAGAAGATATCCATCTTGGAATAGTGAAGTCTGGTAAGACAGCAGAGCTAGAAATTTTTGTTCATACAGCTGAGACCTCCCTGTTTTCAGCTATTGGTCATGTGGATATCTGCTATCAGGGCCGTATTATTTCTTATGGCAACTATGATCCGTCATCTGAGACCTTATTTGGTATGGTAGGAGATGGTGTCTTATATTTCTGTGACCGTGACAAGTACATTGACCTATGTAAACGTGAGAGTCAAAAAACGCTTTTTGGTTACGGGATAGATTTGACGCCTGAAATGGAAAAAGCAGTTCAGAAAAAGTTGGCTGAATTGAAACAACTGACGATTCCATGGGAGCCAAGTGCAGATAAAATCATGACAGGTGATGGTAAGGAAGACTACACCTACGCTTATAAAATCAGACATGAGACAGATGGGGAACTTTATAAATTTATCAAATCTAAGTTTAAATCCTACTTTGTCTTATCTACAAACTGTGTGCTCTTGGCTGATACCATAGTCGGTCAGGCTGGCACCGATATCCTCTCACCCAAAGGATTTATCGCTCCAGGAACTTACCAAGCCTACCTTAATCGAGAGTTTGAAAAACCAAATAGTATAGTCGTATCTAAACATGTTTATTAAGGAGAATTTATGAACTTAGTAAAAAAATACACCCCGTTAATACTTTTTATAGGGCTGGTTGCTCTTGTAATTCTGAATGCATCGAGCTTTATATCAGGAGCAATCTCTCTCTTTGATGTAATATCAACCTTGATTTATGGTGCTGTTATTGCTTTTGTGCTCAATGTTCCCATGAAAAAAATTGAACAGTACTTAGTTAAATTGAAGGTAAAGGCAGAGTTGCGTCGTCCGATTGCCATGGTACTTGTTTTCCTAGCTCTTATCTTAATCGTGATTGCTCTTTTGGTTTTGGTGCTGCCAACCCTAGCCCAGACTATTAGTCAGCTGGGAACAGTCCTTTCAACAGTCCTTACTCAACTTGGGAAATTGCTAGGCAGCTCGGAATTTGTAACCAAAGACATGTTGTCAACTATCGTATCAGGAATTCAGGGACAGTCTAGCTCTATTAGCCAAGCTTTGATAGGTTTTTTATCAGGTCTGACTAGTAATATCGGCAATATTTTTTCAAGTTTGATGAATGCCTTTTTGATTATAGTCTTCACCTTTTTATTTTTATCCAGTAAGGAACATTTGGCAGCGATGACGAGTCGACTTCTAAAAGTTTTTCTTCCAGAGAAGGTGGTGATAAAGTTGACTTACATTGGACAAGTAGCACTAGAGACTTATGACCAATTTTTGATGAGTCAGCTAATTGAAGCAGTTATCATAGGAGTTATGATAGCGGTTGGTTACAGCGTGTTTGGGATACCCTATGGAGTAATGACAGGTATCTTTGCAGGAGTGCTATCGTTCATTCCTTATGTAGGGCCTATGATTGCTTGTGTTGTGGGAGCGATTTTTATCTTCACAGTGAGTCCTACTCAAGCCTTACTTTCTCTTCTTCTATATCAAGTTATACAGCTGATTGAAGGAAACCTTATTTATCCTAGAGTTGTAGGTCAGTCTATTGGTTTGCCAGCCCTTTTCACGCTTGCGGCTGCTAGTATTGGAGGCAATCTCTTTGGCTTACTTGGGATGATATTCTTTACACCGATATTTGCTGTTATCTATCGATTGGTTAAGGAATTTGTCGTTGCAAAGGAAAATCAGGTAGATTAAGAAAAACTAAATTTAATAAGATATACTGAGAAGAGAGTGAGAGATTCTCTTCTCTTTTATTTTTAAATACTTTTCTACAAAAAGCTATTAGACGTTAAAAAAAGCCTTGGTTTCAAGGCTTATTTCTGTTGATTTAGATGTGCCCCCTGCAGGGCTCGAACCTGCGCCCCATAGCTTAAGAGTCTACTGCTCTACCAACTGAGCTAAGGAGGCAACAGAAAAAGCTGAGAATGTAACTTCCCAGCTATTTTAATATGCCCAAAATGGCAGCTAGATTATTTACGAAAGGCATCAAGGATATAGGTGAAACCAACAATTAAAAATGCAAAGGCAACGACATAAACGACAAAGACACTTGTAGCTACTGGATTGAACAAAATCACTAGACCTAGTAAAAATGCAAGCAACGCTATCCACATGATATGGTTGCCAATAATAGGGAAAATCAATCCCAGACGATTGCCTTTAAAGAAAGCTATAATGGCTTCTACAATTAACCAAATTCCTAAAATAGTTGGAATGACAACTGGCAGCGTCACAAAGCCATAGGCAACGAGGTAAAGAGCTAAGAGAAGATTAACAATCCCTTGGAAAAGATGAGCTGGTGAGCGAAGCTCTTTTGGTACAGAGAAATAGCCTAAAATAGCTGCTATAGAAGAAACCAGTAAACCAAATGCAATCCACCAGCTGTAAGCAACAAGATTAGCTACTGGGTTTGTAAATAGGAAAAGTCCTAAAAGGACAAAAACAACTCCTGCAAGGAATAGCAGTAAACGATTAGAAAATTTCATTTCAATACCCCCTATATAGTATAGTTTGATAATAAAAATATTATACACCTTTTTAGAGGAAATGTCAATAAACAAAATGGAAAATTTGGAAGTTTCAGTCTGATTTATGAAAAGAAAATCAGTTTTTATTATTTTGAAAATAAAAAGAGAAGATAAAATTTGTCTTCTCTACATGAAAATATTGTATGGAATCAAAGCAAAAGTAACTGGCTTTACACTATTTGTAAAGATGTAATTTGATTCAAAAAGAAAAGATAGATTTAAAATGTGGGACAAATGATGGGGTAAATCAGTTATAGACAAGCAAAAAAAGCCTTGATTTACAAGGCTTTTTCCTGTTGTATTTAGATGCCCCCTACAGGGATCGAACCTGTGACCCACGGATTAAGAGTCCGCTGCTCTGCCAGCTGAGCTAAGGAGGCAAAGAAAAAAGCTGTATTGGTGCCGAAACTTCACGGTTTGTATTGAACCCGCGCAATTAAGCAGGTGGGCAACTCGCTCTAACTGAAGCTGTTTCCGTGTGAGACGGCCTACATGCTGTTAGAAGACTTTTGTTTCCCTAATAATACAAAAAATAGTCGGTCAACACTTAAGTGTGAAGTCGTACACCACAGCGTTTCTATGTTTATATAATACCACTTTTTCAAAAAAAATCAAGAGGAAAGTGCAATTTTTTGAAAAGGATTTCAGATTTTTCGCAAACGGTCGATAGCTTCCTTTCTTTGAGCCAAAGCCCGTTCATATTTACCAGTATCTTCTGCTTGGAAATAGTGATGATTACGAATTTTTTCTGGTAGATAGTCTTGCTTGACCCAATTTCCAGGGTAGTTGTGTGGATAGAGATAGTCTTGGGCATTCCCCAGTTCCTTGCTTCCACTGTAGTGCCCATCACGCAGGTGCCGAGGAATAGGCAAGTGCCCTGATGTTTTGAGGTCAGCAAGTGCCTTATCCATAGCCACATAAGCTGAGTTGGATTTCGGAGAAAGGGCCAAATCAATCACGACATTGGCAATGAGAATACGGGCTTCTGGGAAACCAATCTTCTGGGCAGCATCCAGAGCAGTCACGGTGTGAATCTGGGCTTCAGGATTGGCCAAACCGATATCTTCATAGGCGATAACGGTCAAGCGACGAGCGAGACTTGGCAGATCACCAGCCTCAATCAAGCGGGCAGCATAGTGAAGACTGGCATCAACATCTGAGCCACGGATAGACTTTTGCAGGGCTGAGAGGACATCGTAGTGGCCATCTCCATCCTTATCCATAGTGATGTAGCTTCGCTGCAGGCTATTTTCCATGATGTCTAGAGTGATATGGCGGATGCCCTTGTCATTTTCGGGAGTAGAAAGAACAGCCAAGTCAAGTGAGTTGAAGGCAGAGCGAAGGTCTCCGTTTGTAGAGGTAGCAATGAAATCCAGCGCATCCTCATCTAGTTCTACTGGAAAATCAAAACCACGCTCAGGGTTACTTAGAGCTATCTGCAGGGCCTCTTTGACGTCTTGGTTAGACAGAGGTTCCAACTCAAAAATTTGAACACGGCTACGAATGGCAGGAGTGACAGAGAAGAAAGGATTTTCAGTCGTAGCGCCAATCATGATGACCAGACCACTTTCCAAGAGAGGTAAGAGGAAGTCTTGCTTGGTTTTATCTAGTCTATGAATCTCGTCTAGTAATAGGACGAGACCACCAGAGAATTTAGCCTCTTCCGCAATTTCTTGCAGTCGTTTTTTACTATCAACTGTCGCATTGAAAGTTCGAAAGGCATACTTAGTAGTCCCTGCGATGGCAGAGGCAATACTGGTCTTGCCGATTCCCGGAGGGCCATAGAGAATCATGGAGGACAGGCGGTTGGCTTCTACCATGCGGCGGATGATTTTTCCTTGTCCGACCAGATGTTCCTGACCGATGACCTGGTCGATGGTTTTAGGGCGCATGCGAAGCGCGAGATTGTCTGGCATAGCAGTCCTTTCTAACGTAGATTTTCTGATACATATGTGGTAAGATGGTAGTATCTATTTTAGCATATTTCCGAGCAATCGGGGCGATTAAAGAGTCGCATAGAAAGAGGTCAAAATGGCAACATACGGATTTTTAGATGTTTTAGAGGAAGAGTTGGAGAAGAACTTTCCTTTTGACTTTGAGATTAGTTGGGACAAGCGCAACCACGCAGTTGAAGTGAGTTTTCTATTGGAAGCGCAAAACGCTGCAGGTGTGGAGATGGTGGATGAAGATGGAGAGGTTTCGTCAGATGATATCCTCTTTGAAGAAGCAGTCCTTTTTTACAATCCTGCCAAGTCAACCGTCAATGAAGAAGATTATCTGACTGTCATCCCTTACCTGCCTAAAAAAGGATTTTCTCGTGAATTTTTAGCTTATTTTGCCCTTTTCCTCAAAGATACTGCCGAGGTCGGGCTAGATGCCCTCATGGACTTTTTGGAAGATCCAGAAGCAGAAGAATTCGTCATGGAATGGAACCAAGAAGTTTTTGAAGAAGGAAAAGTTGGCTTGGAAGAGGGGGAATTTTATCCTTATCCGAGATACTAGGAGTTGGTTGGAGATTTTATGAAGAAAATTGGGATTTATTTGGTTTATGTGCTAGCTGTTGTCTTTATTATGCTGGCTTTTGCTTGTGGAACAATCGCATTTGCAGAGCTGGGGTATTCCGCAGTTTTAGTCTTTACTTTTGGTTATGCCTTCGCTCTTCTAAGCATGTATTTAATCTTTATTCTTCATGAGCTGGGACATGCTTTTTGTGGCTACTTGACAGGCTATCGGCTGGTGGCTTTTGGATTAGGACATTTTATTTTGACCAAAAAATCAGGCAAGTTTCGTCTTAGTAGAACAGCCATTCTGAAAAATGTTGGTGCTCAATACATTGGTTTAAAAGAGGATGAAAGCGATCAAAGCATCATCCTGATGCTTTCAGGAGGCTTGATGGTTCATCTCAGCTTGATATTATTGGCGATAGTGTTTGGGTTTTTGACAAGAAGCTGGTATTTTGCAGGGACTTGGATTTTTCTTAATTTGTCTTTCTTCCTAAATAACATTTTGCCAGTCGGCATCACCGATGGAGCAAAAATTTGGGAATTGCTACAACACCCTGAAAATACGAAATACGCCTACCTGATGTTGAGGCATTCTGCCCAGACCTTGCTAGCTCCTCAAGAATATGATTTAAAAGACTTTATCATGCCTGTTGATGAGGAGGTGAGAGGGAGTTTTGCAGAAAGTGTTCAGACTCTTCAGGGGTTGGTATTCATATTGGATGATAATATAGAACTTGCAAAGCAACAGTTTCAGTCTGTGTTAGATAAAACAGACAATCCAATGTCTAAAACTAGTTCTCAATTATACCTTCTTCAAGTTGCTCTGATGGAAGGAGATAATAAGAAGGCGGAAGAATATGCAAGTATTCGAGGAGTCAAATCCTTTTTATCTCTAAAAACAGCAGATATGCAGGTCATTCAAGCTTGGTATCAATTTAAGGTAAAGAAAGATGTAGTTCAAACTCACAAGGCTATGAAGATTGCTAGACAGAAAATGAATAGCAGTCGGATGTTACGGGATGAGAAAAGCTATTATCAAAACTGGTTAGCTGAGCTGGAAAAGGAATTAACCGAAGGAGTCTAATATGGAAATAGAACTTACTGATTTCCAAGGTTGCAAGATTGCCTTATTTTGTGGTGATAAGCTACTGGTCATCTTACGCGATGATAAGGCAAGCATTCCCTGGCCCAATATGTGGGAACTGCCCGGTGGGGGACGCGAAGGGGATGAAAGTCCTTTTGAGTGCGCAGCGCGTGAAGTTTATGAAGAACTGGGGATTCGTCTGACTAAAGATTGTCTACTTTGGGCGAAGGTTTATCCAAGTATGCTTTTTGCGGATAAACAATCCGTTTTTCTAGTTGGCAAGTTGACACAGGAGCAATTTGACAATATCACCTTTGGTGATGAAGGACAGGGTTATCAGCTCATGAATGTTGAGGAATTTCTTAGTTCCAGTCAAGTTGTACCTCAGTTGCAGGATAGAGTGAGAGATTATATGGAGGAAGTTTGATAAATGGCGAAGCGTAGCAAAAATATCAATATGTTTCTCATGGATGGTGAAGTGACTGGAAAAATCAAATGTACTTTGTCAAATTGGACGGGAGTGATTTACAAAATACCTCGTATTCAGTTGGGAGATTTAAAGTCGCGTGATGAAATGAAACAAAGTGGTATTTATTTCTTATTTGGTCGAGATGAAGATAAACAGAAAGATGTGACCTATATTGGTCAGGCGACAACTCGGAAAAATGGTGAAGGGGTATTGTTGCGAATTCAAGAGCATACCCGTGATAGTCATGCAGATTATTTTAATGATGTCATAATTCTAACAACTCAAAATAATTCTTTCGGTCCAACAGAAATTAGCTATTTGGAAAATAAATTTACTCAACTTGCTAAAGAAGCTGGTCGCTACATTGTGAAAAATGGGAATGATCCAAATCCTGGTAATGTGACTGAGGAAAAGGAATCTGAACTGGATGAAATTGTTGAAAATACGCTAATGATTATTGGAACTTTAGGTTATCGTGTTTTTGTTCCAATGACAAAGAAAGTTAGTCAAGATTTGACTGATAATCATTCAACTTATCTTTATTTAAAGCGTAAAACTAAGAAATCTAACAAAGTAATAGAAGCAACTTGTGAACGGACAACTGAAGGTTTTGTTGTTTTAGAAGGAAGTCAAGTAGAAATAAAGGATTCTCCATACCTTCCAGCAAGTTTAAAAGAAATGCGTCAGAATTTAATAGCTTCTCGGGTCATTCAAGATGGAGTGTTAAAAGAAAAACAACTCTTTTCTAGCCCTTCTTATGCAGCGGCTTTTTTGCTGGGTATGCAAACGAACGGTCGAACTGATTGGAAAGATCAGGATGGAAGAACTTTAAAAGAATTAGAAGAATTAATAGATTGATAAGGAAAAAATTTATGGAAACATGGCAAGAGTTAAAAGTTACAGTTAAGCGTGAGGGAGAGGAGCTGGTCTCTAATCTCTTAATTGAGCTAGGAGCGCAAGGAGTCGCAATTGAAGACAGCATGGACTATGTGGGAAATGTGGATCGTTTTGGTGAGATTTTCCCAGAGGTCGAGCAACAAGAAGAAATCGTTGTGACAGCCTACTACCCTGAAATGGTTGATGTGGCAGAGGTTGAGGCAGAATTGCAAGCACGTCTGGCAGAATTAACAGATTTTATGGATTTGGGTGAGGTCAAGATGGGAACGACTGCCTTGGCTGAGGAAGACTGGGCAGACAACTGGAAGAAATACTACGAACCAGCTCGTATTACCCATGACTTGACCATCGTGCCGTCTTGGACAGACTATGAGGCGACTGCGGGGGAAAAGATTATCAAGCTGGATCCTGGCATGGCTTTTGGAACTGGGACGCATCCAACTACTAAGATGAGCCTTTTTGCCTTGGAGCAGGTCCTTCGTGGTGGCGAAACGGTGCTGGATGTGGGGACTGGTTCAGGTGTCCTCTCTATCGCCAGCTCCCTTCTGGGTGCCAAGGAAATTTTCGCCTATGACCTGGATGATGTGGCAGTTCGTGTTGCTCAGGAAAATATTGAACTCAACCCTGGTATGGAAAACATCCATGTTGCTGCAGGTGATTTGCTTAAGGGTGTTGAGATTGAGGCAGATGTGATTGTAGCTAATATCTTGGCGGATATCCTCGTTCATCTGACGGATGCTGCTTATCGCTTGGTCAAGGATGAAGGCTACCTCATCATGAGTGGCATTATTAAGGACAAGTGGGATATGGTGCGCGAGTCGGCTGAGTCAGCTGGATTTTTCCTCGAAACTCACATGGTTCAAGGGGAATGGAATGCCTGTGTCTTCAAGAAAACCAAGGATATTTCAGGTGTGATTGGAGGCTAGCATGCAACAATATTTTGTCAAAGGCAGTGCTATTTCTCCTGTCACCATTGAGGACAAGGAAACCAGCAAGCATATGTTTCAGGTTATGCGCTTGAAAGAAGATGATGAGGTTACTTTGGTCTTTGATGATGGCATCAAGCGCTTGGCGCGTGTGCTGGATGTGGAAGCTCGTCAGTTTGAATTGGTAGAAGAACTAGATGGCAATGTGGAACTGCCAGTCCAAGTGACCATCGCCTCTGGCTTTCCCAAGGGAGACAAGCTGGAGTTCATTACTCAAAAAGTAACCGAACTGGGTGCCAGTCAGATTTGGGCTTTCCCTGCCGACTGGTCCGTTGCCAAGTGGGACGGCAAGAAATTGGGTAAAAAAGTTGAAAAACTAGAAAAAATCGCCCTTGGAGCAGCAGAACAAAGCAAGCGTAATATCGTTCCAAGTATCCAGCTTTTTGAGAAAAAAGCAGGCTTTCTATCGCAACTAGACCAGTTTGACTCTATCGTAGTGGCTTATGAAGAGTCGGCAAAAGAAGGAGAAGCCGCTGCGCTTTTACAAGCAGTCGCTGGTCTTGAAAAAGGAGCCAAATTGCTCTTTATCTTTGGTCCAGAAGGTGGTCTGTCACCTGCAGAAATCGAAAGTTTTGAAGCTAAGGGAGCAGTCTTGGCAGGACTTGGTCCTCGCATTTTGCGAGCAGAAACAGCACCACTTTACGCTTTATCAGCCCTTAGTGTTTTATTAGAATTAGAGAAATAAGAGGAAGAAAATGGAACAAAAATACCGTTCAGAATTTCCAGAGAAGGAACTTTGGGATTTAACAGCCCTATACCAAGATCGTGAAGATTTCTTGCGTGCAATCGAGAAGGCTCGAGAAGACATCAATCAATTTAGCCGTGATTACAAGGGTAATCTTCATACTTTTGAGGATTTTGAAAAGGCCTTTGCGGAATTGGAACAAATCTACATTCAGATGAGCCATATTGGAAACTATGGCTTTATGCCTCAGACGACAGACTTTAGCAATGAAGAATTTGCTAATATCGCCCAAGCTGGCATGGAATTTGAAACAGATGCTAGCGTAGCCTTGACCTTCTTTGACGATGCCTTGGTGGAAGCTGATGAGGAAGTCTTGGATCGTTTGGGTGAATTGCCTCATTTGACGGCGGCCATTCGTCAGGCCAAAATCAAAAAAGCCCACTATCTAGGGGCTGATGTGGAAAAAGCCTTGACCAATCTTGGTGAAGTTTTCTACAGTCCACAGGATATTTATACTAAGATGCGTGCTGGGGATTTTGAAATGGCTGACTTTGAAGCCCATGGCAAGACCTACAAAAACAGCTTTGTGACCTATGAGAATTTCTACCAAAATCATGAGGATGCTGAGGTTCGTGAGAAATCTTTCCGTTCCTTCTCAGAAGGTCTTCGTAAGCACCAAAATACGGCTGCAGCAGCCTATCTAGCCCAAGTCAAGTCTGAAAAACTACTGGCAGATATGAAGGGTTACGACTCAGTCTTTGATTATCTTCTGGCTGAACAAGAAGTGGATCGTGCCATGTTTGACCGCCAGATTGACCTCATCATGAAGGATTTTGCGCCAGTTGCTCAGAGATACCTCAAGCATGTTGCCAAGGTCAATGGTCTTGAAAAGATGACCTTTGCAGATTGGAAATTGGACTTGGATAGCGCCCTAAATCCTGAAGTGACCATTGACGATGCCTATGATTTGGTCATGAAGTCGGTAGAACCTTTGGGACAAGAATATTGTCAGGAAGTTGCTCGCTATCAAGAAGAGCGCTGGGTGGACTTTGCTGCCAATAGTGGTAAGGATTCTGGCGGTTACGCGGCGGATCCATATCGCGTGCACCCTTATGTCCTCATGAGCTGGACAGGCCGTTTGAGTGATGTCTATACCTTGATTCATGAAATCGGGCATTCTGGTCAATTCATCTTTTCAGATAATCACCAGAGCTACTTCAACGCCCATATGTCGACTTACTATGTCGAAGCACCATCAACTTTCAATGAATTACTTCTCAGTGACTACTTGGAGCACCAGTCTGACGATCCTCGTCAAAAACGCTTCGCTCTGGCTCACCGTTTGACAGATACCTACTTCCATAACTTTATCACTCACCTTTTGGAAGCAGCCTTCCAGCGTAAAGTGTATACATTGATTGAAGAAGGAGAAACTTTCGGAGCAAGCAAACTCAACAGTATTATGAAGGAAGTCTTGACGGATTTCTGGGGAGATGCGATTGAAATCGACGATGATGCAGCTTTGACTTGGATGCGCCAAGCTCACTACTACATGGGCTTGTATAGCTACACTTACTCTGCTGGTCTTGTTATCTCGACTGCAGGTTACCTTCATCTGAAACATTCAGAAACTGGAGCTGAAGACTGGCTCAATCTCCTCAAATCAGGTGGTAGCAAGACACCGCTTGAGTCAGCCATGATTATCGGTGCTGATATTTCAACAGACAAACCACTCCGTGATACCATCCAATTCTTGTCAGACACGGTTGACCAGATTATCGCCTACAGTGCCCAGTTGGGAGAGTAAATTAAAAGAGTCTGGGACAAAAGTCTAACCTTAAATATAAAAAGCGAACAAAACGAGTTATCTGACACTCAGAATTCTGTCTTGTTCGCTTTTTTTCTAATCTATTAATTTAAAAATTTAGAATAAAGAATTCCTAAAATCAAAATTTTTTGTCCTGGCCTCTTAAATTATCTCCAAAAGCTATCTTCTTCTGCTTGATCTGAAGAGAAGAGCCAAACTTCTTTGATTTTTCCGTCTTCAATGCGGAAGAGGTCAATCCCGTTCATATTGAGTTCAGTACCATCAGCCCGTGTTCCAAGAAAAGTAACATTGGCTGCGATTAAATCCTTATTGTCAGAAACCCAATTTGTTATCACCTTAAAGGTTCCATTAGTTTTCTCAGCAAATGTAGCCAGGTGAGTTCCTAGCTTGTCCTTACCAACAACTGAACCAGATAGACTATGATTACCAGGTTGATGCCAGACAATATCGTCTGCCATCGTTTCAAAGACACCAGGAAAGTCACCAGCAATTAAAGCTTGGTTATAAGAATTGAAAATTTCTAAGTTTGTTGACATATCTATTCTCCATTTCTTTTTTATGATATAATTGTAACAGTTACAAATAAAAAAACAAGTAGACACTTTTTTGATAGCTAGTATCAAAAGTAGTACTATTATTGATACTAAAAGATAAATTTTTTTAAAAAAATAGAAAGAAGATATTTTATGACAAATAAAGTGAGTGAGTATGGTATTTGTCCATTTGCGACAACTCAGAGGGTTTTAACGGGGAAATGGGCACTGGTAATCATTTATCAGTTGAGTACGGGTACCAAACGATTTAAAGAATTGCAGAGATTATTGCCTGGGATTACTCAAACTATTTTGACCCGTCATCTCCGTCAATTAGAAAAGGATAAGATTGTTCAACGAAAGGTCTATGCCGAAGTTCCACCACGAGTTGAGTACAGCTTAACCGAAATGGGGCAGGAATTCAGAGTTGTTTTAGATGCTGTCGAGAAATGGGGTCTAGATTATATCAAGTTGCTAGAAATGTAGAGGTATTGACCATGTATCAAGAGGTACTTAGAAAAATAGCAGAAGAAAAAACAAGTTATCATGAGGAAGAAATCCAATGGTTGCTTGATCATTTGGGAGATCCTTCTCCAGAAATTAGCGATGATCTTGTTTTTACAAACTTTGCTAGAGGGATTCAAGAAGAGCTATTTACACAGGAACAATTTCATTTCATTGCTGAGGTGGTTTCATCTGATGGAGGACTAGATAAAGAGATTGATAAGGTAGGTCTGTCAACACTTGAACGTTCTTTTAGGGCACTTGTTTATGCAAATCTCTTGTCTGCGGATTCCAACCAGCAATCGGTTTTTTATCAGGGATTAAAAGAAGAAATTCGTAATGCCTTTTTACATCAAGGTTTGTACTATCTTTCAAAAGAAAAGGATACAACAGGTTTTTCAAGTCAGTATGGTTGGGTTCATGCTTTTGCACATGGAGCCGATTTACTGACAGAGGTGGTTTGTCATCCAGACTTTCCTAAAAACAGAATTCATGAAGTATTTGAGATACTTGGCCAACTATTTAAAAGAATGTCCATTCGTTTTACAGATGATGAGGATTGGCGTTTAGCAAGAGTAATCTATGAACCTATTTTACAAGGGAAGTTGGAGCAAGAGCAAGTAGCTTCTTGGATAAAAGCTGTTGACTTTCCGATAGAAGAAAGGGAATATTTTTATAAATTTTCCAACTTCAGATCCTGTCTGTTGGAAGTCTATGTCCAACTTGACCAGAGAAATAGTTTACAAGATGACTTGAAAGAAGCCATCCAGTCTTTTCAATACTAGGGATAAGCTAATATTATTTATTGAAAGAGTTTCTATTGTATCCTCCTAACTAATAATGAAAACTAATAAAAGAGGTTGAATCATTTTCCAACCTCTTTTTGTGTATCTTAATGGAATTGCATACCACCATCAACGATAATGGTTTGTCCTGTAATGTAGTTTGAATCTGGTCCTGCAAGGAAGCTGACAGCAGCAGCCACATCTTCTGGTTCAGATAGACGTTTTAGGGTAATATCTTTTGCAAATGTCTGCATACCCCACTCGTCATCTTTTCCTGCATTTTTACCAACTTCATGAGCGATGTCGTACATCATTGGTGTTTTCACAATACCTGGTGCGTAGGCGTTAACAGTGATGCCTGAGTCTGCTAAATCACGTGCTAATGTTTGCGTAATTCCACGAACAGCAAATTTGGTTCCACCATAAACAGTTAGATTTGGGTTACCGACTACACCGGCTTGAGAGGTTGCGTTGATAATTTTACCTCCGTGGCCAAGTGCTTTAAATTGCGCTTGTGCAGCTTGTGAACCCCAAATGACACCACCAACGTTGATACCGAAAGTGCGTGTAAATTGTTCCTCAGTAATTGTATCAAGAGGAGTAGTTGGAGCAACACCAGCGTTATTTACGACAACATTCAAATCACCAAAATGGTCAACAACTTTTTGAAATGCTTGTGCAACTTCGGCCTGTTTCGAAACATCGGCCACGACAGCAAAGGCATTTTCAGCTGATAATTCGGCAACAGCTTTTTCAGCTGTTTCAGGATTGTAGTCTAAGACTCCTACCTTAAAGCCATCTTGAACCAATCGTTTTGCGATTGCAAAACCGATTCCTTGACCTGCACCTGTGACAATAGCAACTTTAGACATATGATTCCTCCTTGGTATCCACGATACCATTCAAACGTTCATAAAAGAACAGCAAAGTTGTAAAAATTAGTTCAAATTAGGGAATAAATAACATATCTGAACTATGTTAATAGTATATACCTTTAGAAAAAATGTTTCAAATAAACACTACCGTTTTTATAGAATTTTATCCTGAAAATTTCCAAACAATTTTCTTGAAACCCTTTCCCTCTTTTGATAGACTAGTATCTAGTTTTTGAAAAAGGAGAAAGAAAATGAAAAAATTTGTTGCTGAGTTAATCGGTACGTTCATGCTTGTGTTCATCGGAACAGGAGCTGTTGTTTTTGGAAATGGTCTTGATGGCCTTGGTCACCTAGGGATTGCCTTTGCATTTGGTTTAGCCATCGTGGTTGCAGCTTACTCAATCGGAACTGTTTCAGGTGCTCACTTGAACCCAGCTGTTTCGATTGCTATGTTTGTGAACAAACGTTTGTCATCTTCAGACCTTGTCAACTACATCCTTGGTCAGGTTGTTGGAGCTTTCCTTGCGTCAGCTGCGGTATTCTTCCTCTTGGCTAACTCAGGGATATCAACTGCTAGTCTTGGTGAAAATGCCTTGGCAAACGGTGTCACTGTCTTTGGCGGTTTCTTGTTTGAAGTCATCGCAACTTTCTTATTTGTTTTGGTTATCATGACTGTGACTTCAGAAAGCAAGGGCAATGGCGCGGTTGCTGGTTTGGTAATCGGTTTGTCATTGATGGCGATGATTCTTGTTGGATTGAACATTACTGGACTTTCAGTAAACCCAGCTCGTAGCTTGGCACCAGCTGTCTTGGTAGGTGGCGCAGCCCTTCAACAAGTTTGGATTTTCATCCTTGCGCCAATCGTTGGTGGTGTTCTTGCAGCTCTTGTTGCAAAAAACTTCCTTGAAACAGAAGAATAATTGAAACTCAAAAAGCCTTGCTCCTCATTTTGAGGAACAGGGCTTTTTCGTATGAGTTTAACGGTTGTCAACTTTCTCTGGATAAAGGTCGTGTTGGAAGAGGCGTTGTTCTGCCAAGCCTTCATACTTAGTTCCTGGCTTACCGTAGTTGTAGTAGGGGTCGATTGAAATGCCACCGCGAGGAGTGAATTTTCCCCAAACCTCCAAATAGCGAGGGTCTAGCAAGTTGACCAAGTCTTTCCCAATGGTGTTGATACAGTTTTCGTGGAAATCTCCGTGGTTTCGGTAGCTAAATAGATATAGTTTGAGAGATTTTGACTCGACACAGAGCTTGTCAGGAATATAGGAAATATAAATCGTCGCAAAGTCTGGTTGAGCAGTGATGGGACAAAGAGAGGTAAATTCAGGACAGTTAAATTTGATGAAATAGTCATTTTCCACATGACGATTGTCAAAGGATTCGAGAACTTCTGGTTGATATTCGAAAATGTAGTTGGTTTCTTTGTTGCCTAGTAGGCTTAGGTTTTTCATTTCTTCTTGTTGTGACATGATTTTTTCTTTCTAATCTTAAACACCACGTTGATTATCGTAGAGGAGGGTATGGAGTTGAGGAAGGACGCGGACATTGCCCCAGCTATCGTCAGTAGCGACGCGTTCCCAGAGTTCTTTGAGACGGTTCAGTTGATCTTGGATAATATTGCCTGTGGCCTTGGGCTCAGGATTTCCAGCCGATAAGAAGAGCACATCTGGTTGGTAGCGTTCTTGTATTCCTTTAGCAAAGGCTAAATCTGCATCATCAAAGACAGGGATTTTAAAGGTGACCTTGTCTGGATCAAGTTGGGAAACGATAAAGTCCAGGGTCTCAAAGTTGACTTCCATCTTGGATGAAGGAGGTTTGGGACTGAGAGTGACCTGGTCGATGTCTTTTAACCAATTTTGCCAGCGGGAGCCTTGGGTCTCAACAGCTAGAGTGACACCGCGTTCCTTGAGCTTGGTGACCAGTTCAGCCATGTTGGCTGCTAAGATAGCAGGATTTCCCCCAGATAGGGTGACGTAGTCGTAGCTCCCTAGTTTATCCAACTCAGCAATGACTTCGTCAGCTGTCATGCGAGTTGGTTTTTCAGAACCATCCCAAGTAAAGGCAGAGTCACACCAGTCGCAGTGGTAGTCGCAACCAGCAGTGCGGACAAACATGGTTTTCTGCCCGATTGCACGGCCTTCGCCTTGAAAGGTTGGGCCAAAAATTTCCAGAACTGGTAGTTTGAGGACACGTTCCCTAGTCATCTAACCACTCCTGTCTAAACTCTGCAAAGGAAGTCGGAGTTTCATAGAGGCGAACGTATTCCAAACGAAGACCGCGCTCGTCAGGTAACTCTTGACTCATGGTTTGGAAAATCCAGTAAACCATATTTTCAGCAGTCGTGTTCATATAAGGCAGGGTTTCATTGAGATAGCGATGATCCAAGTAGGGCTCTAAGTAGTTCTTGTAGATCGCTTTGATGTCTCCAAAATCGTAGGTCATACCACGTTCATCTAAAAATCCACTAACAGCAATCTGCAGATGATAAGTGTGGCCGTGCAGGGACTTGCATTTCCCCTCATAGTGAAAGAGGTGGTGGGCAGCATCAAAGGTAAATTCTTTTGATACTAAGGTTCTGTGGGGATTGTAGACAAGAGATTCTCCAGTTTCCTGTTTGATTTCTTTGGGTGCAAAAAACATTAGTCCTCTCCTTTCTGTGAGAGATAAACATCTAAACCATGTTGCCGTAGGTGGCAGGCTGGGCAATCCCCACAGCCACTTCCGATAATCCCATTGTAGCAGGTCAAGGTCTTTTCACGAACATAGTTAAAGGCACCGAGTTGGTCGGCTAATTCCCAAGTTTCAGCCTTGTCTAGCCACATGAGAGGCGTTTGGATAACAAAGTCGTAATCCATGGCAAGGTTGAGAGTAACATTGAGAGATTTGACAAAGACATCTCGACAATCAGGGTAGCCTGAGAAGTCTGTCTCGCAAACACCTGTCACGATGTCTTTAATGCCACGTTGCTTGGCAAGAACTGCCGCAAAGGATAGAAAGAGGTGATTGCGACCGTCAACAAAGGTATTGGGAACCTCCCCCTCTTTTTGCTCAATCTCTAGATCAGAAGTCAGGGCATTTTCAGTGATTTGTCCTAGCAGAGACATATCGAGGATGTGATGACGAATACCCTGTTCCTCAGCTATTTCTCTAGCAACTTGAATTTCGAGATGATGACGTTGGCCGTAGGCAAAGGTGACGGCTTCGACCGTTTCATAGTGTTCTTTGGCCCAAAAGAGGCAGGTTGTGGAATCTTGACCGCCACTAAAGACGACCAAGGCTGATTGACGTTTCATAGTACTCCTTCCAAAATGGGAAATGTTCAGAGCACGCAAAAAGCTCCCTTGAGGGAGCTAAAAAATACCAAATCAAGGTTTTTTTTAGCGATGGCATGTCCCAAACATCGTAATAATCTACCTACAGTCTAGCATATTTTTTGAAAAATGGCAAAGGACAAGAAAAAAGAGACCAAATAAAGTACTTGGTCTCTCGTTTGATTAGCTCAATTCAGCAACGATGGCCTTGATTTGTTCTGCTGTGTGAACACCAGCAACTTGTTTTACCACTTGGCCGTCTTTTTTGAAGAGAAGAGTTGGGATAGACATGATTCCAAAGGCACGAGCTGTGTTTGGATTTTCATCCACGTCCATTTTAACGATTTTCAAAACATCTTCTGAAAGTTCTTCAGACAATTTGTCCAAGATTGGACCTTGCATACGACATGGACCACACCAAGTTGCCCAGAAGTCTACCAAGACCAAACCGTCTTTTGTTTCTTGTTCAAATGTTGCATCTGTAATTGCTTTTGCCATTGTATTTCTCCTTTTTTAGTTATATTGGCTTAAATCTTGTTTCATGAGATAGAAGAAGACATCTCCATAAGTCCCATGGTAGTCCAAATCATGACCATTGTAGGTTAATTTTTGGACAGGGTAGTAGTCTGCGACGCCGATAAGGCAAGCTTGTTGCGAACGATCAAAGTCTTCATAAGACTCGAAAGTCACAGTTCTTTCGTTCTTGCTGGCATCTAGATAGGTAATTTCAATCATTTTAAAAACTCCTTTGTTTAATGATGATTTTATTTTACTCCTTGTAAAAGAGAATGTCAAGAAAAATGATTGCGCACGCAACTTTTTTCTAAAATCATCTTAAATCAAGAAATCCAAACCAGTTTCCAAGCTTTCTTCGACAGCCTTTTGTAGAAAGGCCAGTGTTTTTTGTCCATCACTTGTCAGGCAGATAAAGCTAGAGCGTCTATCTTGATCACAACACATGCGACTAAGTAGACCGCAATTTTTAGCTTCCAAGCGAGCCACCATCCGAGAAACAGCGCTCGGGCTCAGATGAAGTTTATCTGGCAGGTCAATCTGGCGTAGAGATTTTTCTTGAGCCAAGTCCAGATAGTAGAGCAGGTAGAACTCTTTCAAGGTCAGACTTTGCTCGCTCTGCTGGGCAATAGTGTCTTCCAAGAGACTTTCAATTTCTTTCTGACGCCGATTGAAGTCAAACCATTTTTCCAAGTAGGTCATAGTATCTCCTTTCTTTTTAGAGTTATAACATAGAAGAATGTCCATTCACGGACAGTCTCTGCATCACAAGATGATTGCGCATGCAATAATTATACTACTTTTAAATCAAGCTGGCAAGAAGGACGCTGGCATCTCTTATCCTAAATCATGCCTGTTTTCACAAGTCAAGAATTGTTTGTATCCCCTTTCCATATCTAATTTTCATTACCTTTTGTGCATTTCCTTGAAATTTTCTGAAAAAAGAGTAAACTGGTATGCAAGAAGTCTATTTTGTGGAGTTTAGGATGAAATTATATGTTCAATTAATGATTCTCTTTGTGATTTCTCTAATCGGAGAGGGAATTTCCAGTTTCTTTCATTTGCCCATCCCAGGCAGTATTATCGGCTTGATTATTCTCTTTCTAGCCCTACAATTCAAGTGGCTGAGAACTAGGCATGTCAACATGGTGGGGAATTTCTTGCTGGCCAATATGACCATTCTCTTTTTGCCGCCAGCAGTGGGAATCATGGAAAAGTTTGATGTGATTGCTCCCTATCTTTTGCCAATTGTTTTGATTGTCTTTTTTGCAGCAGTCATCAATATTATCCTCATAGCCTTGGTAGTTCAGTTCATCAAGAGACGGTTTGAGGGAGATTATGAGAAAGGAGATGCCAAATGAGTGAATTTGTTTCCAATCCCCTGTTTGGGCTTGCCCTGTCTATCCTAGCCTATCTAGTAGGAATGCTGATTTACAGACGTTTTCCCCATCCATTGACAACGCCCTTGCTTTTGTCAGCTGTTTTCATTATCATCTTTCTAAAGGTGACGGGGATTTCTTACCAAGATTACTACCAAGGTGGGGTTTATCTGAACAACTTGATTGTCCCATCGACCGTGGCTCTAGGGATTCCGCTTTATAAGAGTTTTCATTTGATGAAGCACCATGCTCGGAGTATTCTCTTTGGTAGTCTCTTAGCAGTAGTGGTCAATACCTCTTTCACAGCCCTTGTGGCAAAGATTTTTGGCATGGACTTTTTCCTAGCCATTTCACTCTTTCCTAAGTCAGTGACAACCGCCATGGCAGTGGGAATCACAGAAAAATTGCAAGGTCTGACCACTGTGACCTTGGTGGTTGTAGTGGCAACTGGGATTTTAACCAGTGTCATCGGCCCAACCCTTTTGAAGTGGTTGAAAATTGACGATCCAGTAGCTGTTGGTCTTTCCCTTGGAGGAACAGGCCATGCAGTTGGAACGGGGACAGCCTTTCGATACGGTTCTGTAGCAGGAGCCATGGGTGGCTTGGCTATCGGTGTTACCGGTATTCTCTATGTCTTTGTCAGCCCTATTGTGGCCAGTTTGATATTGAGTTAAAAAAATTAACGGCAAAATTTCGAAATTTTAAAAATTTTTCAAAAAAATACTTGACAATCTACATGAGAAGATATACAATGAAGCCAGAGAAAACGGATACAAAATAATTTTTACTTAACAGTATATGAGATTTTTCTTTTCTATAAAAGAATTATACGTATAATTCTTTTTTAAAAAAGGAGGGAGAGCGATGCTTAATTTGACTGATGTTATCAAAGTTGTTAAAAAAGGTCACCTAGCCTCAGTACAGCAGCATCCAGATAAATGCCCAGGGCGTTATCGTTAGATTGCCTTGAGTTGCTTATGTAAAAGCGATAATTTATCACTTTACTATTATAATGATGAGGCTGAGGGGGATACCCTCAGCCTTTTTAAAGCTGGAGATAAGTTATGGAAACAATTTATTCTTTTTCTACAGATGATGTAGTTTATTTAAAAAATTTATATACAGGATCTATTTGTGAGATTGATGAGGAACTATTCAAGAAGTTATCTTTAAAAGAATTTCCTTACTTGATAAGTGAGATTGATAAACAAGTGCCCTTTGTTCACTCTAAACGAATAGTAGAGGGAGATGAATTATCACTATATATAGTTACAACTATGTCGTGTAACTTGACTTGCTCTTATTGTTTTGAGAATGATAAGGATAGGAAACCGTCCTTAAGTAGTGAGTATGACGGTAAAAAGATTGTGAATTTTATATTAGATGAACTCAATTTTAAGAAGTATAAATCTCTGGATATCTGTTTTACTGGTGGTGAACCATTATATAACTTTCAGTTTATACGAAATTTATGTGAAACTTTAGATGAGAAACTAGCTATTCCTATTTCGTATACTTTGATTACAAATGGAACGATATTCACAAATAAAATAATGTCTTTTCTTGACTGTCATAATTTCGCTATTCAAGTTTCTTTTGATGGTGATGAGCACTATCATAACCTAGAAAGATGCAATCGATTAGGGAAAGGAACTTATCATAGAATCATAAATAACTTGTCAGTTATGTTGGAAAAGTATAAAAATTTATCCATTCAGGCTAGAGTTAACATATCTAAAAGAAATTATATATCTATCCAGAAATTATTTTTAGATTTAAAAAAGTATACAGAATTTGAAAATTTTAATCTTTATTTTGATTTTGTAGCTGTACCTAACGATTCAATTCTATATATTGATAGTGAAACTAAAAAGAAGATTTGTCTAGATTTATTGCTGTTTTTATCAAAGGAAAATATACCGTATTATCATGATTTAAAAATAGGAGGCTACTGTATGTTCAAAAATCAAGATTCTCTTACAATTCATGCCAACGGTAACTTATATAAATGTTATTCATTAGTAGGGAATGAAAACTATCAGTTGGGAAGTATTGGTCAAGTTACTAATGAATTAATAGGTCTGGGAAGCATGTGCCCTTATAAAGATTGTGCTTATTATGAATTTTGTTATGGAGGTTGCCCATTTAATACATTTGTAAATAATGGGAAGATGGAACGCGATTGTCAGTTTGACTATTTAGAGTGGTTTCACAAGATTGTATTTTTAGATGAATTAGGATTATTGACAAAGGAGGATGTTGAAGGGACTATCCAACATATATCTGTTCATAAAATATATGTTGATAAAAATTTAACTATGGAGGCATGCAGATGAAAAGATTGTTATCCTATAACAATAAAGTGCTATTTCTAAAAAGCTTTATTTTGAATACCCTTGTTACTATACTAACTGTAGCTATTCCTTATATTAGTAAGTTATTTATTGACCATATTCTATCTCAGAAAGTTCATGCTATGATTGTTTACGGGGTGCTTTATGTAGGAATTTCTCTGTTTATTCAAGTTTTATATTATTTTTGTGATGTGCTTCAAGGAGAATCAGAATCGTATGTTTGGCAGAATATTTGCCAAAAAACTGCTGAAAATATCCAGCTCTATGATATGGTAGAGACAGAATTGTCTGAAGCTACCATTACACAAGAATTAGGGCAGACCTATGAGCTGTTAAAACGTTTTTTTAACGAATATCCTGTTGCTCTTCTCCTGTACTTGATACGAGCACTTGTGATTATAGGGATTTTATGGAGTATTTCTCCTACTATTGCTGTGATGATAGGTATTTTGATACCTGTATTTATCTTTATTTCGCAGAAATATAGTGGACGACTATCTAAGCTTGGTTCCGATACAGTGAATTGTATGAAGGATATACGCGATTATCTAGTGGATAGCTATAAACTCATGCCTAGTATGCGATTTTCAGCTCATTCTAGCTTGATTGATTTCTCTCCCTTGGTGAAAAAATATATTTCATGTAAAAATAAGGAAGTGAGAATGACTTCTTTATTTGAAAATTTTCTTTCCTATGCATTTTTGAATTTTATGATTATGATGACGACGATTATATCAGGTTATCAGACTTATAAAGGTTGGATTACGATTGGTGATCTAATGGCTATCCAACTATATATTTCACAATTTTGGACACCTATTGAATACTTCCTTGATGTTTATAAGGAGTACTCGGGAAGTAAGAAAATTATCGAAAATTTTATCAATTTTTTGGAACCTGTTCAGATTTCGTATGAGTCTATTCCAATTTTAGAGATAGTCTTAGAAAATTATGTTAGCTTGGGGAGAGATGGTGAAGAACTGCATGAGCCACTAACAACTCGTTTAGAAAAAGGACATATTTATCGTATTGTTGGAGAAAATGGTGTTGGTAAGACGCGACTGATTTTAGCGATAGTAGGTTACAGTATGAATTATCATGGTAAGATTTACTTACCTAATTATAGAAAGAATTCGAATTTTTCATACTGCCCTGCAGAACCTATTGCGAGTCGATTTTATAAAAATGAATTGAGTCAAGGTGCATCCATGGGACAACTAAAATTGTTGCAGTTGCAAGAAGCAGTAGCGGTGGAGAAAGATGTTTATATTTTTGATGAGCCAAGTAATTTTTTAGATTCACAAAACAAGAAAAAAGTCGTGCAAATCCTGTCCGACTTGTTAGCAAAACAAAAGTTAGTGATTTTGATTAGTCATGATGATGATTTAGTCGATTTTCCAACAGAAGTTATCACTCTTCAATCATGTGACAGTGAGTAAGGAAAAGTATAACTTTATTGAGTTTAAGAAATAGATTAGTAAGAATAGACTGGGTAAAAAGTCTTTAAAAATCAGAAAAATGCATAATATCAGGTGTGCAAAAACTTGATATTATGCGTTTTATTGTGGTAATATTAATTCATTTTCTCCTGAAATTGAGTTTTTGCCTAGCCTCCTTTTCAAATCGTATTTTATAGAATATTACTTTCCTTTTCGTAGGTGAATGACTTGGTCATAGTGTTTTAAGTCTTCTTCCGTGTAGTGGTGAATGACTTCAATGACTGTTTGAGGTAGGGAGAAGAGTAAGTCGCTAATTTTTCTGCTATTTTCCGAGTCAAGATTGGCCTTAATTTCATCTGCTAAGATGAGTTGACTATCATGGTAGAGGGCACGAGCAATTTCTAGTCGTTGTTTCTCGCCACCAGATAGACTGTCATTGCTAAGGATTCGATTTTTCAAATGTTCTAATCCTGTTTTTTTGAGGATATGATTTAAAGTCTCTTTATTTTTATCCAGTCCTAGAAGGATATTGTCGTCCAGAGATAGCGTGTCAAAGTAATGGCTATCTTGGAGGATATAGGAACTAAAGCTTGTGATTTCTTTACGTGACAGGTTTTGACCAGCAAAGCTAATCTGACCACTTGTTGGTGTCTCTTCTCCATGAATGATATTGAGCAGGGTTGTCTTACCAGAGCCACTTTCCCCGATAATGGCAATTTTTTCTCCTTGCTTGATGTGCATGGAAATCGGAGACAGGAGGCTATTTCCATCTTTTTCCAGGGAGATGGTGTTAAGCTGGATAGGGAAAATATTTTCTATGCTTCTAGGCGAGATGAAGTTAGACTGGCCCAAAAGTTTTTGGTATTTGTTGAGAAGAGTTCGAGTCGCTTTTCGGGTGTTGGTAAAGTAGGCCAACTCTTGGAATTGATAGCCGATATTATGTGAAACTAGATAGATGGCCACAAAACTCGCCGCATCTAAATAATTATAGTAGGTCATAAAGCCACCGATGACGATTGGTGTGATAGAACAAAAGGCATCGATGCTATTGATAAAGAGACTGTTTAAAGTTCGTTGTTTTTCATAGTTGATTTCGGCATCTAGACTGGTTTGTAATTGTTTTTGATAGCGAGCAAAAAAGTAGTCTTGCCCCTGATAATGGCGAATTTGTTGGCTACCACCAATAAAATTTGTCAAGCTTGCTAAGTAGCTTTGGTTAACAGTTGACCGCTTTTCAGAAAGTGAGTCCAAACGCTTTGATCCGATAGCACTGCAGAGGACAGGAAAGGAGTAGAAGAGGATGAAAATCAAGCCCAGGTAAAAATTGGTCCAAAGGGCATAGAGAATGGACACAGTTGTGAAGCCAAGAGAAGAAATGATGATGACCGTTGGCTCAATATAGCTTTCTTCTAGTTGCTTGACGTCGTTTTCTAGGTCAGACAAAATATCCTTTTCATCAATCTCATAACTGTTTAAAAATCGCTTGAAAATAGCACTCTTGATTCCATATTTGAAGTCAGTAATCAAACGAGCGTAGTAATAGCGTTTCCCAGCCAAACCTAGTAAGAGGATGAGATTACCAAGGATTCCTAAAATCAAAACTTTCCAAAGAAGGCCTAGTTCTTGATTGGTAAAACTAGCAACAATATTCTGAACAAGGGCTGGTGTGATAATTGCTTCCAGCCAGGTAACGGCAATAGAAAAGAAGTAAAGTAAGAGGTGTTTCTTGGTAACAAATCTTCTCAGCATAAAGAGTTGACCTCCTTATCGATATACATGTAATTAGTTTTAAAGTCATTATACTCCTTTTTATTAAATACTTCATATAAAAATGTAAGTCCTGAGAACGAAAAAAGTCTAGCGAGTTATTGCCGCTAGACTTTAAAACTATTGCAAGTTAATCTTGTTTTTCAAGATGTGATAAGTTCCTAAAAAGTTGAATTGATGAGATAATGTATTTTTGATTAGAGAGCAATTACTGGGTAATGTATGAAGTATTGACAGTTGGTTAGTTTGAACTTAATATAGTGATCTGTATATGTCTGTTTTAGGTACTATTAGATTACAAGTCGCTGTTTTCAATAATATTTTTTCCACCAACTTTATCAAAAGGAACTGAAGACTTTTTAGTTGGAATTTCTGTTATAAGATAGGATTTTTCTAATGAGTAGCCAGCATAGAATTGATTATAAATTTGTCCATAAATAAGTGACTTTGAAAGGAATTCAGCCTTTTCCTTGTCTTTATTTGTAAATTCTAATTTTTCTGCAACTGTTCTATTACCGGAAGGATCAGTTTCTATAGTTCCCTTAACAATATCAAATTCTTTCTTATCATAGAAGTTTTTTTCCGATAATTTTTTTATTTCATCAATACTTTTATTTGTTATGTCTTTAAGTGTAATTTCAACTTGTTCTTCACTAGAATCTTTTGTTTTTTCAGGTTCTTTACCAATAGCATAGGATGTAATGTTGCCATTTTTCGTGAAATATATATACGTTATTTTATCATCTTTTGAAATTGTATCACTAGAGGCGTTAGCGACGAAGAATACTCTCTCTCTGCTTTCGTTTATTAATTCAACTATTCCTTTTCCTGTTATTTCTGTTTGAGCTGAATTTTGGGAACAAGCTCCTAAGAAAATACTAATAAATAATAAGACTAAAAATAGTAATCTATTTCTTTGTTTCATATGGGACTCCTAAAAGTTATTTATTTTTAATAACTCTATTGTATCATACAAGAAGCTTATATAGATTAAAAACATTGTCAATTGTGTCAATAATTTTGTGTAAAAACTTCATTATAGTTATAGGGGGTAATTTTAATAAGACCTCAAGTATGTTGGAATATCGTTCTCATACTTAGTAAATTGCGTTATAAGAATATATTTAGTTTAGTGGTGTATTAGATTTTGTTATAACAAATTCGTTATTTTTTGTTTACGCATTTTATTTACATTATGTTAAAGATGATAAAAAAGCCTAGCGAGTTATTGTCGCTAGACTTTAAAATTATTGTAAATTAACCTTGTTTTTCAAAATATAGTAGGTTCCGAGGTAAAAGATAGCTATGAATATGAGTTCTTCAACAATACTTATACCTGCTCCCATATAGAAATTATCATTAAATCCTGCAAGTGAATTGACATAGAAGTTAGTACTGGTATTGAAGAAGACTTCAATAAATCCAATGACGATTTGGATACCAATGTAGGCTGCAACAGCGAGTGCTGTACGGTATTCATTGAACAGTTGTCCAATGGAAATGGCCAAGTAGATGCAGAGGATACCTGAAATTGTACTAAGCAGGAAGGATAAGACAGTAAGACCAAAGCCGGTAAAATGTTCTCCAACAAATGACAGAAGAGTAGAAAGTTGAACTTCATCAGAATTTGTTGACAATAACATAATATAGATACATAGGAGTAAGACAGCAGTGCTAATCACAGACCAGATAAAGGCACCGATTAGTTTGGCTGTGATGATATGATGTTCAGAAACTGGCAAGGTCAAAGTCAGATAGCCTTGGCGGTCATAGACACTACCTTTGAAGCGTTTAATAATCAAGAAAAGAGTTGAAATCCCAAGTGTAAGCATCAAGCCACCAAAGACAGTAGCTAGAAAAAAGAGTAGAACAGGTTGGCTTTCTTTGACAGGCAGATTGTTATAGGTCTGTGCTTGTATCCCAATAAGGACGGAAAGGACTAGCACAGCAGCGTAGAGGGTTAAATACCACTTGTTAACATTTTTAAATTCGTAGCGAACTAAATTCCAAAACATAATAATCTCCTTTGCTTAGGCTTTAAATTCCTGACGGAAGAGTTGGTCAATGGATTCACCTGACTCATAGCGAATATCATCTACATTTCCTTGACGGACGACTTTTCCGTCTTTGAGGAAGACAATTTCATCTAAGATTGGCTCGATATCAGAAATCAAGTGGGTAGAAATCAAAACGGTAGAAGTTGGGGAGTAGTTGTTGATAATAGTATTGAGGATATACTCACGGGCTGCTGGGTCCACCCCACCAATGGGTTCATCCAGAACATAGAGACGAGCATCACGGCTCATAACCAAAATCAGTTGTACCTTTTCTTTGTTTCCTTTTGATAGTTTCTTGAGACGACTATTTTCATCAATGCCTAGGTCTGCAAGTAGATGATGGGCGCGTTCAAGATTGAAATCTTTATAGAAGGTCTTGAAATAGGTTAGGGCTTCTTTGACCTTCATTTGTTCATTAAGATAGGTCGTATCCGGCAAATAAGCTACGATAGCCTTGGTTGCTGGGCTTGGATCCATGTCGTTGATGAGGACACGTCCTTGATCTGGTTGTAAGAGACCATTGATTAGTTTAATCAGGGTTGTTTTTCCTGAGCCGTTTGGCCCAAGGAGACCAACAATTTTTCCAGCTGGGATGTCAAGGGAAACATTTTCAAGGGCTGGTGTTGCTCCATAAGATTTGGATACATTTTCAAATGCTAGTAATGACATAGGCTTAAACTCCTTTAATATAATCGCCGACTACGCCTGGTAGTTCTTCTTTTTCATAGCCAAAGTGGGTCATGGAGGAAACGAAGTGTTCCAATTCTTCTTCGGATAGTTGTTTGCGCGATTGGGCGATCAGTTCCTTATCCTCAGTCACAAATCGTCCAGTTGTGCGCTTGCTGTAGACAAATCCTCCTCGTTCAAGGTCTGACAAGGCTCTTTGGATGGTGTTGGGATTGACACCGGCCTCGCTAGCTAGCTCTCGCACGGTTGGAAGTTGTTGATTGGGTTCCAGCGTATGGGAAACAATCTGAAGCTTGATTTTCTCCATAATCTGTAAATAGATGGGTTTTTTGTTGTCAAATGTCCAGGACATCTTGGTCTCCTTTCTTTTATCTCTTTGTCTTAATTAAATAATACAACAAAACAAAAAACTTGTCAAGCAAAAAGAAGAATTGTTTTGGGAATCGTTTAAAAAATGGTATAATTAAAAGAAAACGATAAGGAGGGAAAGGATGCGTTGTCCAAAATGTGGGGCTACCAAGTCAAGTGTTATCGATAGTCGCCAAGCAGAAGAAGGGAACACTATTCGTAGAAGACGTGAGTGCGACGAATGCCAACACCGTTTTACAACCTACGAACGAGTAGAAGAAAGAACCTTAGTGGTTGTTAAAAAAGATGGCACGCGGGAACAATTCTCCAGAGATAAAATCTTTAATGGGATTATCCGCTCAGCCCAGAAACGTCCTGTGTCAAGTGATGAAATCAACATGGTAGTCAATCGTATCGAACAGAAACTCCGTGGTCGAAATGAAAATGAAATTCAAAGTGAGGACATTGGTTCACTCGTCATGGAGGAGTTGGCTGAATTGGACGAGATTACTTATGTACGTTTTGCCAGTGTCTATCGTAGTTTTAAGGATGTCAGTGAGTTAGAGAGTTTGCTCCAACAAATCACTCAGTCCTCTAAAAAGAAAAAGGAAAGATAAATGAAGCCAATTGACCGTTTTTCTTATCTAAAGAATAATCGGGTGTCGCAAGATACCTCATCTCTGGTACAGTGCTACCTCCCGATTATCGGTCAGGAGGCACTGAGCCTTTATCTTTATACAATCAATTTTTGGGATAATGGTAGAAAGGAATACCTCTTTTCAAGTATTCTTAACCATCTTAACTTTGGGATGGATAGACTGATAAAATCCCTGAAAATCCTATCTGCTTTCAATCTCTTGACCCTCTATCAAAAAGGGGATACCTATCAGCTAGCCCTTCATGCTCCTCTATCTAGTCAAGACTTCTTGGAGCATCCTGTTTATCGCAGACTTTTGGAGAAAAAGATTGGCGATGCAGCTGTGGAGGATTTGAAAGTTGAAAGTGCTGATGGTGAAGAAATACCTGTCTCACTCAATCAAGTCTTTCCAGATTTGGCAGAACTAGGAAATCAAGAAGACCTTGGTCTCAAGAAGAAAGTGGCCAACGATTTTGACTTAGACCATTTTCGTCAGCTTATGGCTCGAGATGGGCTTCGCTTTGCGGATGAGCAGTCCGATGTCTTAAACCTCTTTGCCATTGCCGAGGAGAAGAAATGGACTTGGTTTGAAACCTATCAATTGGCTAAGTCAACAGCTGTTTCCCAGGTTATTTCAACTAAACGCATGCGGGAAAAAATTGCTCAAAAACCTGTTTCCTCTGACTTTAGTCCTAAGGAAACGACCATTATCAAAGAAGCCAAAAGTAAAACGGCCCTGCAGTTCTTAGCAGAAATCAAGCAAACACGCAAGGGGACCATTACCCAAACAGAAAGAGAACTCTTGCAGCAGATGGCTGGTTTGGGCTTGCTGGACGAAGTTATTAATATCATTCTCTTGTTGACCTTTAATAAGGTGGATTCGGCAAATATCAATGAGAAATATGCCATGAAGGTAGCCAATGATTACGCCTATCAAAAGATTCATTCGGCAGAAGAGGCAGTCTTGCGCATCCGTGAGAGAGGGCAGAAGAGTCAGGCTCAAAAAAGCAGTAAACCCAGTCCTACCAAGTCCAATGTACCCAAGTGGAGTAATCCAGATTATAAGAATGAAACCAGCGAGGAAACTCGTCTGGAACTAGAACGTAAGAAACAAGAACTATTAGCTCGATTAGAAAAAGGAGGAGATTAGATGGAAAGTGTCGGAGACGTACTCAAACGTCAACCTAGCCGTTTTCATTATCAAGATTTGGTCCAGAAAATCATGAAGGACCCTGATGTTGCGGCCTTTATCCAGCAAGAATCCTTGAGTCCAGAGGAATTAAATCGCAGTATCTCCAAGTTTAATCAGTACATCACCGAGCGTGACAAATTTCTCCGTGGGGATACGGATTATATTGCCAAAGGCTACAAGCCGATTTTGGTTATGAATCATGGCTATGCGGATGTTTCTTACGAAGAAACTCCTGAACTAATCGCGGCGGAAAAAGAAGCGGCTATTAAGAATCGTCTCAAGTTAATCAATCTGCCAGCCAGTCTCAGGAAAGCTAGTTTAGCTCAAGTAGACTTGGATGATTTGGGTCGCTTGCCAGTTTTTGAAAAGCTATTAGCCTTCGTAGAGCAATATCCAGCTATTCGAAAAGGTCTTTATTTGTATGGAGATTTTGGTGTGGGTAAAAGTTTCATGGTGGCTGCTCTAGCCCATGATTTATCAGAAAAACGCGGTGTTTCATCAACCCTTCTCCACTATCCTAGCTTTGTCATTGATGTTAAAAATGCTATCGGTGATGGCAATGTTAAGACCTTGGTGGATGAGATTAAGCTTTCTGAAGTCCTAATTTTAGATGATATTGGTGCCGAGCAATCAACAGCTTGGGTGCGGGATGAAATCCTGCAAGTCATTCTCCAATATCGGATGCAGGAAAATTTACCGACCTTTTTCACCTCCAACTTCGACTTTGAAGAATTGGAGCTGCATTTCGCTAAAGGAAAGCATGGAAATGACGAAACCTGGGAAGCCAGACGCGTCATGGAACGCATCCGTTATTTGGCTGAGGAGACTCGTTTAGAAGGAGTGAACCGTCGATGACCGAAACAATCAAATTAATGAAGGCTCATACTTCAGTGCGCAGGTTTAAGGAGCAAGGCCTTCCTCAGGAAGACTTGACTGAAATTTTGACAGCAGCCCAGATGGCCTCGTCTTGGAAAAATTTCCAATCCTACTCTGTGATTGTGGTACGAAGTCAAGAGAAGAAAGATGCTCTGTATGAATTGGTACCTCAAGAAGCCATTCGCCAGTCAGCTGTTTTCCTTCTCTTTGTCGGAGATTTGAACCGAGCGGAAAAGGGAGCACAGCTTCATACTGATACTTTCCAACCTCAAGGTGTAGAAGGTCTCTTGATTAGTTCAGTCGATGCGGCTCTTGCTGGTCAAAATGCCTTGCTGGCAGCTGAAAGCTTGGGCTATGGTGGTGTCATTATTGGCTTGGTGCGATACAAGTCAGAAGAAGTAGCAGAACTCTTTAATTTGCCTGACTACACCTATCCTGTCTTTGGGATGGCACTGGGTCTTCCAAATGAAGAACATGAAGTCAAACCTCGCTTGCCATTGCATCAAGTGGTGTTTGAGGAAGAATACCGAGAACAGTCAACTGATGCAATCGAAGCTTATGACCGTGTACAGGCGGACTATGCTGGAGCGCGTGCGACCACAAGCTGGAGTCAGCGCCTAGCAGAACAGTTTGGTCAAGCAGAACCAAACTCAACTAGAAAAAATCTTGAACAGAAGAAGTTATTGTAGAAAGTGAGAAATTATGGCCCTACCAACTATTGCCATTGTAGGACGTCCCAATGTTGGGAAATCAACCCTATTTAATCGGATCGCTGGTGAGCGAATCTCCATTGTAGAGGATGTCGAAGGAGTGACACGTGACCGTATCTATGCAACGGGTGAGTGGCTCAATCGTTCGTTTAGCATGATTGATACAGGAGGAATCGATGATGTCGATGCTCCTTTCATGGAACAAATCAAGCACCAGGCAGAAATTGCCATGGAAGAAGCAGATGTTATCGTCTTTGTCGTATCTGGTAAGGAAGGAATTACCGATGCAGACGAATACGTAGCCCGTAAGCTTTATAAGACCCATAAACCAGTTATCCTCGCAGTTAACAAGGTGGACAACCCTGAGATGCGAAATGATATCTATGATTTCTATGCTCTCGGTTTGGGTGAACCATTGCCTATCTCATCTGTCCATGGTATCGGTACAGGGGATGTGCTAGATGCCATCGTAGAAAATCTTCCAAATGAATATGAAGAAGAAAATCCAGATGTGATTAAGTTTAGCTTGATTGGTCGTCCTAACGTCGGAAAATCAAGCTTGATCAATGCTATCTTGGGAGAAGACCGTGTCATTGCTAGTCCAGTTGCTGGAACAACGCGTGACGCCATTGATACCCACTTTACAGATACAGATGGTCAAGAGTTTACCATGATTGATACGGCTGGTATGCGTAAGTCTGGTAAGGTTTATGAAAATACCGAGAAATATTCTGTCATGCGTGCCATGCGTGCTATTGACCGTTCAGATGTGGTCTTAATGGTCATCAATGCGGAAGAGGGTATCCGTGAATACGACAAGCGTATCGCAGGATTTGCCCATGAAGCTGGTAAAGGGATGATTATCGTAGTCAACAAGTGGGATACGCTTGAAAAAGACAACCACACTATGAAAAACTGGGAAGAAGATATCCGTGAGCAGTTCCAATACCTGCCTTACGCCCCGATTATCTTTGTATCCGCTTTGACCAAGCAACGTCTCCACAAACTTCCTGAGATGATCAAGCAAATCAGCGAAAGTCAAAACACACGTATTCCATCAGCTGTCTTGAACGATGTGATTATGGATGCTATTGCCATCAACCCAACACCGACAGACAAAGGGAAACGCCTCAAGATTTTCTATGCGACCCAAGTGGCAACCAAACCACCAACCTTTGTTATCTTTGTCAACGAAGAAGAACTCATGCACTTTTCTTACCTGCGTTTCTTGGAAAATCAAATCCGCAAGGCCTTTGTCTTTGAAGGAACACCAATCCATCTCATCGCAAGAAAACGTAAATAAAAAAGTAGAATCTGGAATGACATTTCCAGATTTTTTTGATAGAATGAAGTTGAAGAAAACGCTATCAAAAAGAGGTGTCGATGATGGAACATTTGTTTAAATTCTTACTTTTAGCACCTTACTTTTATTTTGATAACTGGATTGAAAAGGCCAACAGAAATAGTAAATTTTTCCCAATTTTTTACTATTTTTACTGGGTTTACATCCCCCTCTATTCTCTTTTTAGCCTTGCTTGGACAGTTGTTTCAGTTCTGTTTTTCAATATCGTCTTGAGAAATGTGACAGATATCAAGTTTTGGGTCATTTGGTTTCTTTTTATTCTGCTAGCTATTGGTCTGAATTGGTTAACTTATTCCTGTTTCAAAAAAATGTTTCGCTTGAGACGGGAACTAGGGAAGTCTAAAGGTGGAAGGCATTGATTTATATTGGTAATAACACTTAATAGAACGAAACTAAAGAAAACAATTTTAAAGAGGAGGTGTCGCTGATGAAACTGTCGTTTAATTGGTTTCATTTAATACTCTTATTTCCTTGTTTTTATTTTTTCTATTGGATAGACAATGCTGACAGAAACAGTAAAATTTTCCCCATCTTCTACTATTTTTACTGGATTTATATTTCCCTTTTAGCTCTGTTTAGCTTGGATATGACAATTTTTTCATTCTTATTTTTCCCTTTTGTTCTAAATCATGAATCAGATGCTAGTGCTTGGGGTTTTGGGTTGCTTTTGATAGTCTTATCTCTAGGCAGCGACTGGTTAGACTATATCTTTTTCAAAAAAATGCTTAGACTAAGAAAGGAGTTAGGAAAGTCTACGGGGGGAAGGTATTGATTTATATCGGTTTTTATTTATAGGAGGTGGCTTATGGCACATCTAAAATCATTTATTACACGCTATTCTAAGGTCTATATTGGTTTAGTTCTGTTGATCTGGATTACTTTCTTCTTTCTTCCTTGGGGCAGTCCGATTCTGGGGGGAAAGATTGACCTCTTCAGCATACAGAAAGTCTTGCTAGTTTTTGGTATTCTGTCTATTTTGATGGCCTTGCTGTCCAAGAAAGTCAGTCTCTTTGTTTTTGGATTGATCTGCTGTTTTTCTCTTTGGATTAATCTATTTATCCTATTTGCGATTTTGCCGATTTTTGGCAATTAAAGTATCATAAAAGTCAGAGAGGTTAGCTTGGAAACTAGCCTCTTTTTCCTTTTCAAAATGGGGATTCTTCCTTGAAAATAATCAGTAATTGTGCTAAAATTAAAAGAACATTCTAAAATATTCGGAATTTAAAGTAAGGAAAAACATGGCTAATATTTTAAAAACAATTATCGAAAATGATAAAGGAGAAATCCGTCGTCTGGAAAAGATGGCTGACAAGGTTTTCAAATACGAAGACCAAATGGCTGCTTTGACAGATGACCAACTAAAAGCAAAAACAGTTGAATTTAAAGAACGTTATCAAAATGGAGAATCACTGGATTCATTGCTTTATGAAGCATTTGCGGTTGTCCGTGAAGGTGCCAAACGTGTCCTAGGACTCTTCCCATATAAGGTTCAGGTTATGGGGGGAATCGTTCTTCACCATGGTGACGTGCCAGAGATGCGTACAGGGGAAGGGAAAACCTTGACTGCGACTATGCCCGTATACCTCAATGCCCTTTCAGGTAAAGGGGTTCACGTAGTTACGGTTAATGAATACCTATCAGAACGTGACGCGACTGAAATGGGTGAATTGTACTCTTGGCTTGGTTTGTCAGTAGGAATCAACTTGGCTGCCAAATCTCCAATGGAGAAAAAAGAAGCCTATGAGTGTGATATTACTTACTCAACCAACTCAGAAATTGGATTTGACTACCTTCGTGACAACATGGTCGTTCGCGCTGAAAACATGGTACAACGTCCGCTCAACTATGCCTTGGTCGATGAGGTTGACTCTATCTTGATTGACGAGGCTCGTACACCTTTGATCGTATCAGGTGCTAATGCGGTTGAAACCAGTCAGCTCTACCACATGGCAGACCACTATGTAAAATCGTTGGACAAAGACGACTACATCATCGATGTGCAGTCTAAGACTATTGGTTTGTCTGATTCAGGGATTGACAAGGCTGAAAGCTACTTCAAGCTTGAAAACCTCTATGACATCGAAAATGTGGCTTTGACTCACTTTATTGATAATGCCCTTCGTGCCAACTACATCATGCTTCTCGATATTGACTATGTGGTGAGCGAAGAGCAAGAAATTCTGATCGTCGACCAATTTACAGGTCGTACTATGGAAGGTCGTCGTTATTCTGATGGATTGCACCAAGCTATTGAAGCTAAAGAAGGTGTGCCAATCCAGGATGAAACTAAGACATCTGCCTCAATCACTTACCAAAACCTTTTCCGTATGTATAAGAAATTGTCTGGTATGACGGGTACAGGTAAGACTGAGGAAGAAGAATTCCGTGAAATTTACAACATTCGTGTTATTCCAATCCCAACCAACCGTCCTGTTCAACGGATTGACCACTCAGACCTTCTTTATGCAAGTATTGAAGCTAAGTTTAAGGCGGTTGTCGAAGACGTTAAGGCTCGTTACCAAAAAGGTCAACCTGTCTTGGTTGGTACAGTAGCGGTTGAAACTAGTGATTACATTTCTAAGAAATTGGTCGCAGCTGGCGTTCCTCACGAAGTTTTGAATGCTAAGAACCACTATAAAGAAGCCCAAATCATCATGAATGCTGGTCAACGTGGTGCTGTTACTATCGCAACCAACATGGCCGGTCGTGGTACTGACATCAAGCTTGGTGAAGGGGTTCGTGAACTTGGAGGACTTTGTGTGATTGGTACAGAACGTCATGAAAGCCGTCGTATCGATAACCAGCTTCGTGGACGTTCAGGTCGTCAAGGAGACCCAGGTGAGTCACAATTCTACCTATCTCTTGAAGATGACTTGATGAAACGTTTTGGTTCTGAACGCTTGAAGGGAATCTTTGAACGTCTCAATATGTCTGAAGAGGCCATTGAGTCTCGTATGTTGACGCGTCAGGTTGAAGCAGCGCAAAAACGTGTCGAAGGAAATAACTACGATACCCGTAAACAAGTCCTTCAATATGATGATGTCATGCGTGAACAACGTGAGATTATCTACGCTCAACGTTACGACGTCATCACTGCAGATCGTGACTTGGCACCTGAAATTCAGGCTATGATCAAACGTACGATTGGTCGTGTCGTTGATGGTCATGCGCGTGCCAAACAAGATGAAAAACTCGAAGCAATTTTGAACTTTGCTAAGTACAACTTGCTTCCAGAAGATTCTATCACGATAGAAGACTTGTCAGGCTTGTCTGATAAGGCCATCAAGGAAGAGCTTTTCCAACGTGCCTTGCAAGTTTACGATAGTCAGGTTTCAAAACTACGCGATGAAGAAGCAGTTAAAGAATTCCAAAAAGTCTTGATTCTACGAGTGGTAGATAACAAGTGGACAGATCATATCGATGCCCTCGATCAATTGCGTAATGCGGTTGGACTTCGTGGCTATGCTCAGAACAACCCTGTTGTTGAGTATCAGGCAGAAGGTTTCCGTATGTTTAATGACATGATTGGTTCGATTGAGTTTGATGTGACACGCTTGATGATGAAAGCACAAATTCATGAACAAGAAAGACCACAAGCAGAACACCATATCAGTACAACAGCGACTCGTAATATCGCTGCCCACCAAGCAAATATGCCTGAAAATTTGGATTTGAGCCAGATTGGACGGAATGAACTTTGCCCATGTGGTTCTGGTAAGAAGTTTAAAAACTGTCACGGTAAAAGACAATAAAATGAGATAGTTTAGAGGCGGATACCTTGTGAAAAGTAAATTTTTACTTGGTATCCGTTTGATTTATAAGGAGATGAGTTATGGTATTTACAGCAAAAAGTCCTAAAATTAATATTGAAGAAGTTCGTGCCTTATCAAAATTAGAAGGCCAAGCTTTGGAGAGAAAATCACAGCGTGATCAAGAGCTAGAAGCCATTATACGTGGAGAAGACCAGCGGATTCTCTTGGTAATCGGGCCATGCTCATCTGACAATGAAGAAGCTGTTCTTGAATACGCTAAGCGTTTGGCAGTCCTGCAAGAAGAAGTGGCAGACCGTATCTTTATGGTTATGCGTGTTTACACTGCCAAACCTCGTACCAACGGAGATGGCTATAAGGGCTTGATTCACCAGCCTAACACGGCAGAAGCGCCTAGTCTCATTAATGGAATCAAAGCCGTTCGACATCTTCATTATCGTGTTATCACAGAAACAGGTATGACAACAGCTGATGAAATGCTTTATCCTGAAAATCTTCCTCTTGTGGATGATTTGATTTCCTACATGGCGGTTGGTGCCCGTTCAGTTGAAGACCAGCAACACCGCTTCGTGGCAAGTGGAGCAGATTTTGCGACTGGTTTTAAAAATCCGACATCTGGAAATCTCAATGTTATGTTTAATGGGATTTATGCTGCTCAAAACAAACAAAGTTTCCTTTTCCTAGGAAAAGAAGTGGAAACAACTGGGAACCCGCTTTCGCATGCCATTCTTCGTGGAGCGATCAATGAGTATGGTAAGAATATTCCCAACTACTACTATGATAACTTGATGGATACTATTGCTCAGTATGAGAAAATGGGCTTGGAAAATCCCTTTATCATCGTCGACACCAATCATGACAACTCTGGTAAGCAATATATGGACCAGATTCGAATTGTCCGTCAGACCTTGATTAATCGTGATTGGAATGAAAAAATCAAGCAGTACGTTCGTGGCTTTATGATTGAGTCTTATCTAGAAGACGGCCGTCAAAACGAACCGGAAGTATTTGGCAAGTCTATCACAGACCCTTGTCTTGGCTGGGAAAATACGGAAGCCCTTGTCAGAGAAATCTACCAAACGCTAGGAGAATAAGATGGCATTTATTGAAAAAGGTCAAGAAATTGATATTGAAGCAATCAAGGCAGAAACCCAATTGTCTGCGGAAGCCCTGCGACTAAAGGAGCGCCGTGATAGAGAATTAGCAGATATCATTTCAGGAGAAGATGATAGAATTCTTTTGGTGATTGGTCCTTGCTCTTCTGATAATGAAGAGGCTGTCTTGGAATATGCCCGCCGTTTATCCGCCTTGCAGAAGAAGGTTGCGGACAAGATTTTCATGGTTATGCGTGTTTATACAGCTAAACCTCGTACAAACGGAGACGGCTATAAAGGTTTGGTTCACCAACCAGATACCTCTAAGGCTCCAAGTCTAATTAATGGCTTGCAGGCTGTGCGCCAGTTGCACTACCGCGTGATTACAGAGACTGGTTTGACAACGGCAGATGAGATGCTTTATCCGTCAAATCTGGTCTTGGTAGATGATTTGGTCAGCTACCATGCTGTTGGGGCTCGTTCTGTGGAAGACCAAGAGCACCGCTTTGTGGCCTCGGGGATTGATGCACCAGTGGGGATGAAAAATCCAACCTCTGGAAATTTGGGTGTCATGTTTAATGGCATCTATGCCGCTCAGAACAAACAGACCTTCCTTTTCCATGGCCAAGAAGTTGAGACTTCAGGAAATCCCTTGGCCCACGTCATCCTTCGTGGCGCAGTCAATGAATATGGGAAAAATGAGCCTAACTTTTACTATGAAACCCTGTTAAATGCCATCGAACGCTATGAAGCCATGGGACTTGAAAATCCTTTTATCCTCATCGATACCAACCATGATAATTCAGGCAAGCAATATATGGAGCAGATTCGTATTGTTCGCCAGACCTTGCAAAATCGTGATTGGAACGAGAAAATTAAAAAGACAGTTCGAGGCTTTATGATTGAATCTTACCTAGCAGATGGTCGTCAAAATCAACCAGAGGTCTTTGGTTGTTCTATTACCGACCCTTGCCTAGGTTGGGAAAACACAGAGGCTTTGGTAGAAGAAATCTATGCTACCTTGACAAAATAAGTGAAAAGGATGGAGTTGGGGAATCTCAACTCCTTTTGATGAGAATGATAGTTGGACACGGAATTGACATCGAAGAATTAGCTTCGATAGAAAGCGCAGTTACACGACATGAAGGATTTGCTAAGCGTGTGCTGACCTTCAAGGAAATGGAACGGTTTAATAGTCTTAAAGGGCGCAGGCAAATCGAATATTTAGCTGGCCGCTGGTCGGCTAAGGAGGCCTTTTCCAAGGCTATGGGAACTGGTATTGGCAAGCTCGGTTTCCAGGATTTGGAAGTCTTGAATAATGAACGCGGGGCGCCTTATTTTAGTCAGGCACCATTTTTAGGAAAGATTTGGCTGTCTATCAGCCATACAGATCAGTTTGTGACAGCCAGTGTCATTTTGGAGGAAAATCATGAAAGCTAGTCCACATAGACCAACCAAGGCTCTGATTCATCTGGGAGCTATTCGACAAAATATTCAGCAAATGGGGGCTTATATCCCTCAAGGAACGCTCAAATTTGCAGTAGTCAAGGCTAATGCCTATGGTCATGGAGCTGTTACCGTTGCCAAGGCGATTCAAGATGATGTTGATGGCTTTTGTGTTTCCAATATTGATGAAGCCATTGAACTCAGACAAGCTGGACTCAGGAAGAAAATCCTCATTTTAGGAGTTTCTGAAATCGAAGCTGTTTCTCTTGCTAAAGAATACGACATCACCTTGACAGTGGCTGGGCTGGAGTGGATTAAAGCACTCTTAGATAAGGAAGTGGACCTAACTGGATTGACAGTCCACCTCAAGATTGATTCAGGAATGGGACGGATTGGTTTTCGAGAGGCTTGTGAGGCTGAGCAGGCTCAAGACTTGCTCCAACAACACGGTGCTCGTGTTGAAGGGATTTTTACCCACTTTGCTACTGCAGACGAGAAATCAGATGACTACTTTAATGCCCAGTTAGAATGGTTTAAAACTATTTTGGCCAGTATGAAGGAAGCTCCAGAGCTGGTTCATGCCAGTAATTCGGCAACGACTCTTTGGCATGCAGAGACTATTTTCAATGCGGTCCGTATGGGAGATGCCATGTATGGTCTTAATCCTAGCGGAGAGGTTTTGGACTTGCCTTATGACTTGACTCCAGCCTTGACCTTGGAATCTGCCTTGGTTCACGTCAAGACAGTTCCAGCTGGAGCTTGCATGGGCTACGGAGCGACATATCAAGCGGATAGTGAGCAAGTCATCGCGACGGTACCAATTGGCTATGCGGATGGTTGGACACGAGATATGCAGAATTTTTCTGTCTTGGTAGATGGCCAAGCTTGCCCAATCGTCGGGCGGGTTTCGATGGACCAAATCACCATTCGTCTGCCTAAGCTTTATCCCTTAGGAACAAAAGTCACCCTCATTGGTTCTAATGGGGGCAAGGAAATCACAGCTACTCAGGTAGCGACCTACCGTGGCACTATTAACTATGAGGTGGTTTGTCTCCTCAGCGACCGCATTCCGAGAGAATATTATTAGAAAAGAAAGGAGTGGAGCATGAATCTACATCAACCCTTGCATGTCTTACCTGGTGTGGGACCAAAGTCAGCAGAGAAATACGCCAAACTAGGAATTGAAAATTTGCAAGACCTCTTGCTCTACTTTCCTTTCCGTTATGAAGACTTCAAAACCAAGCAAGTATTGGAACTAGAGGACGGGGAGAAGGCAGTCCTATCTGGTCAAGTCGTGACTCCTGCCAGTGTCCAGTATTATGGATTCAAGCGCAATCGTCTGCGCTTTAGCCTCAAGCAGGGAGAAGTCGTTTTTGCGGTGAATTTCTTTAACCAGCCCTATCTAGCTGATAAGATAGAGTTGGGAGCAACCCTTGCCGTCTTTGGAAAATGGGACCGTGCCAAGGCTAGCCTGACAGGGATGAAGGTCCTAGCTCAGGTGGAGGATGACCTCCAACCTGTTTATCGCTTGGCTCAGGGAATCAGTCAAGCAAGTCTGGTCAAGATCATCAAGACAGCCTTTGATCAGGGACTGGACCTCTTGATTGAGGAAAATCTGCCCCAGTCCTTGCTGGACAAATACAAACTCATGTCCCGTTGTCAGGCCGTTCGTGCCATGCATTTCCCCAAGGATTTGGCAGAATACAAGCAGGCCCTTCGCCGTATCAAGTTTGAGGAACTCTTTTATTTTCAAATGCAGTTGCAGACGCTCAAGTCTGAAAATAGAGTTCAGGGAAGCGGTCTGGTTCTGAACTGGTCTCAAGAAAAAGTGACAGCAGTCAAAGAAAGCTTGCCTTTTGCCTTGACTCAAGCTCAGGAAAAGAGTTTGCAGGAAATTTTGACCGACATGAAGTCTGACCACCACATGAATCGTCTTTTGCAAGGGGATGTGGGGAGCGGAAAAACGGTGGTCGCTGGCTTGGCCATGTTTGCAGCAGTGACAGCTGGCTACCAGGCTGCTCTCATGGTGCCAACAGAAATCCTTGCAGAGCAACATTTTGAGAGTTTGAAGGGTCTTTTTCCGGACTTGAAACTGGCTCTCTTGACAGGTTCCTTGAAAGCTGCAGAAAAGCGAGAAGTCTTGGAGACTATTGCCAAGGGTGAGGCTGATTTGATTATCGGAACACACGCTCTGATTCAGGATGGGGTAGATTATGCTCGTCTGGGCTTGATTATCATCGATGAGCAGCACCGTTTTGGTGTGGGGCAAAGGCGGATTTTACGGGAAAAAGGAGACAATCCTGACGTTCTTATGATGACGGCGACGCCGATTCCACGAACCTTAGCCATCACAGCCTTTGGGGATATGGATGTTTCCATTATTGACCAGATGCCAGCAGGACGGAAGACTATTGTGACACGCTGGATCAAACATGAGCAATTACCTCAGGTCTTGACTTGGTTAGAGGGAGAAATCCAAAAAGGTTTCCAAGCCTATGTCATCTCTCCTTTGATTGAAGAATCAGAAGCTCTGGATTTGAAAAATGCCATTGCCTTATCAGAAGAGTTGACGGCTCATTTTGCTGGTAAGGCAGAAGTGGCTCTTCTACATGGTAAGATGAAGAGTGACGAAAAAGACCAGATTATGCAGGATTTTAAAGAGAGAAAAACAGATATTCTGGTTTCGACAACGGTTATTGAGGTTGGGGTCAACGTTCCCAATGCGACCGTCATGATTATCATGGATGCGGATCGCTTCGGACTCAGCCAGCTTCACCAGCTCAGAGGTCGTGTCGGTAGGGGAGATAAGCAGTCTTATGCAGTTCTTGTTGCCAATCCCAAGACGGATTCTGGGAAAGACCGCATGCGTATCATGACAGAAACCACCAATGGATTTGTCCTTGCGGAGGAAGATTTGAAAATGCGTGGTTCGGGTGAGATTTTTGGAACCAGACAGTCAGGACTTCCAGAGTTCCAAGTGGCTGATATTATCGAGGATTTTCCGATTTTAGAAGAAGCCAGAAAGGTTGCAAGCTACATTAGTTCTATAGAAGGCTGGCAAGAGGATTCAGAGTGGCTCATGATTGCTCTTCATCTAGAAAAGAGAGAACATCTAGATTAAGCTTTCTCTAAGGAAATCTTAAGCTAGCTTTCAGGTTTGGCCCTTATACTAGAGTCATCAAAAAGAAACGAGGACTCTCATATGACAGTAACGATTAAAGTAAATTACCAAACAACTTTCCAAAAGAAAGAAGCAAAAAACTAATAGAAATAGAAGGAAGAAAGAGCGAAATGCTCTTTTTTTGTTTCTAAAAGCACAATTTATTGAATCTAAAATAGCACACTGCGGATTCTAAAAAAATTCTAGAAATTATAGTAGATTGAATCTGGAATAGTACACCTAGTTTTCTAAAACATTTTTAGAAATTAGTTTGAATTCCGCGATCAATTTGTTCAGTTTTTATTTCATTTAACTATAATTTGACTTTCCTAATTTCTTTGTTCATATCTTATTTCAATACACTATATCTTAATATTTCAGAGCCAACATCTAGCATAACTAAAAAAACAGATTCTTCCATCTATTACGGAAAAATCTGTCATTGATTTAATGATTTACAAAAACTCCAACCACGGCTTGCGAACCTCGTCTTTGCTGGTTCCTCTATATTTTTTTAATTCCAAAAATGCCATCTTGACTAGATGATGTTCTTGACAGTTAGTGCTGGTCTTACAACAATGCCTCAAACTCAGCGACAGTCATGCCCAATTGCTCACTCGCAAATTCGGAAGTTAAAACATGTTGGCGTACTAAATCTAGAAAGGTAAAGATTTTCCCACTCTCGAGACCTTGTTCAACTCCCTCTGCTCTAGCAGTTTCCAAGGCATAGTCCTGCGCTAACAAGGCTTGTTCTTCGCGTCTACGTTGTTCACTAAACATCTTCCTGTCCTCCTCGGACCAGCTCTTGTAGTCTAGCAGTTGGTCTGCTTGACTGATAGCTCGCTCGGGTGCTTGGGTAAAGGGTTTATTGCCGAAAAACTCCAACCACGGCTTGCGAACCTCGTCTTTGCTGGTTTCTCTATATTTTTTTAATTCCAAGAATGCCATCTTGACTAGATGGTTTTCCTGACCGTTGTTTGTGATGGTTAAGACATCACCTGTCGTATCCTCTCGCATGCTAAAGCTATGAAAGGCCAAATCATCTTGGAAGTAGTTGCTATCCACGATAGCGATAGCATATACTGGTGCGATGTGTTTATAACTCTGGTGTGTATCACCTTCTCGTTGACGAATTTTTTCAAGGTTTTGATTGACCTGACTGCACAGGTAAGCCCATAAACGATTAATGAAAAAATTCTGATGATGCACCTGAATTTCAATGATTACTTGCGTGCCATTGTCCAACTCCGCCAAAACATCTATACTGGTATAGAAATCCTGGGCCGAGTAAGGTATGGAAGGCAAGACGTGAATATTGCTTCCCTCCAAAATGGTCACATTTTTGGCTGGTAAATCCAGCATATCGCGAATAAATTGACAAGTAATTTCTGGATTGCTAAAGATTTTCTTAGCAACCAAGTCATTGGTCGGGCTGATGCCCGGATGTCTGAGAATCATATTTCCTCTCCTTTCATTATACCACAGTTTTAAATCTAGGTTTCCTAGATTCTCTGGCTCTATCTATTTATTCGGAAAAAAGAGGATAAATGAAATAGTAAATAAAAAATAAGAACAGCGGGTAAGCAATAAATTTTAAGCTTATCTGTCTTCTCCGCTTATCTGATAATAAATAAGGACCGCAATATAGCCTTTTCTCTCTACCCCATTTGCAACAGTCTTTAGATAGAACATTCCAGCCTTCTCCATGACACGGCCTGAAGCTAGGTTGAGACTGGCATATCGAGCTTTGACTTTTTGAAATCCTGCTTGAGTAAAACAAAAGTCCAACACAGCTTTTAAGGCCTCTGTCATAAGACCACGCCCCCAATAGTTTTTCCTAAAACATAGCCAATTTCACAACTTAAATCTTCCTCGTGCATTTCAACGATGCTGATATCTCCTATCACTTGTTCTGGGTTTTCTTTGAGGCAAATGTCCCATTTGTAATAGTTAGGATTAGCATAGAAAGCAACCCAATTTCAAATCGAATTTCGAGTCAGCTCGACATCAGGATGCGGATCCCAGGTGACGTAGGTTAGATTCTCAGCAGACGAAGCCCAATTTTGAAACATAGCTTCTGCATCACTCTCCACAAATCTTCTCAAAATCAAACGTTCTGTCTGTAACATTTGCGTACCGATTGCTTTCATGATGTTACCTCGCTTTCTGATAAATGATTCTCTGTCCAATCGCCATTGAAACTATAGTATATCGAGATAAGCTGTAGACAAATCAACTGGGACATTCACATTAATTTCTAAAAATACTTTAGAAGTTAATTGGTACTATTCTAGATTCAATTGATTATACTTTCAGTCGATAGGCTTGAAGGAAAAAGCTAAATTCACTTTCTATTTATCCTTCTTTCTTGCATTGATTACTTAGATATGCTACAGTTGTGATAGCGATTACAAAATAAAAGGAGCATGCTATGAAAAATCCAACTTTGCTAGAAGAAATTAAGACCTATAAAGGCAGGGATGAGGTTCCAGAAGATTTTGATGTTTTCTGGGATGAGGAAGTGAAAAAAGTTTCCACGCTTCCAGCCTACCAGTTGGAGGAAAGAAATTTCCACCTTCCTCAAGTCAAGTGCTATGAGTTAAGCTTTGAAGGAACCAATGAAGGCAAGGTCTATGCGCGCGTCGTTCTTCCAAAGAGTGAGGGGAAAGTTCCTATAATCTTCCATTTTCATGGTTATATGGGACGTGGCTGGGACTGGGCCGACATGCTGGCATTCACCGTAGCTGGTTACGGTGTTGTCTCCATGGATGTGCGGGGCCAGTCAGGTTACTCGCAAGACGGTTTGCGTTCTCCTCTTGGAAATACGGTGAAAGGGCATATTATCCGTGGTGCTGTGGAAGGTCGGGACCATCTCTTTTATAAGGATGTTTATCTGGATATTTACCAGTTGATTGAAATTATTGCTAGTCTGCCTCAGGTGGATGAGAAGCGTCTTTCTAGCTATGGTGCCTCACAAGGAGGGGCTTTAGCTTTGGTTGCAGCAGCACTCAATCCTCGAATTGAGAAAACTGTTGCCATCTATCCCTTCTTGTCAGACTTTAGACGAGTGCTTGAGATTGGTAATACTAGCGAGGCTTACGACGAACTTTTCCGTTATTTCAAGTTTCACGATCCTTTCCATGAAACCGAGGAGGAAATTATGGCGACCCTTGCCTATATCGATGTGAAAAATCTTGCCCATCGTATCAAGGGTGAGGTTAAGATGATTACGGGCTTGGACGATGATGTTTGCTATCCTATAACCCAGTTTGCGATTTACAATCGGCTGACCTGCGATAAGGCCTATCGTATCATGCCTGAGTATGCCCATGAAGCTATGAATGTTTTTGTCAATGACCAAGTCTACAACTGGCTCTGTGGCAGTGAGATTCCTTTTAAGTATGTAAAATAATGAATGAGAGAGCCCAGTAGCTCTCTTTTTTGCTTTAGATGTTGAAAGTACTTTCGAAAAAGCCAGAAAAGCAAAATATTCCTAAAAATAGAATCTATTATAGATCAATATAGAGGAAATATATTATTTTATTGTATAATAAAGAAAAGTCTAGATTTTAAGAAGTAAAATAATTATTTAGGGAGTTATGTATTAATTGAGAATAATAAATTGCATTAATTATATTACTTCCTTATTTTAATTTTTCAACTAATTAAAAAATTTTAACCAAAAAAGAAAGCGCTTACCCAAAGTGTAGGAGGAATTATATGAATCAAAGTTCTCTTAATCGTAAAAACCGATATGGTATTAGAAAATTTACCATTGGTGTTGCTTCGGTAGCTATTGGATCAGTTTTATTTGGTATTACTCCGGCTTTAGCACAAGAAACTACAACTAATATTGATGTAAGTAAGGTAGAAACTTCTTTAGAAAGTGGAGCACCTGTATCAGAACCTGTAACTGAGGTAGTTTCTGGTGACTTAAATCACCTAGATAAAGATTTAGCTGATAAATTAGCTTTAGCGACTAATCAAGGAGTTGATGTTAATAAGCATAATTTGAAGGAAGAAACCTCGAAACCAGAAGGAAACTCTGAACATCTTCCTGTAGAGTCCAATACAGGAAGTGAAGAAAGTATAGAGCATCATCCAGCAAAAATTGAAGGTGCAGATGATGCAGTCGCTCCTCCACGTGATTTTTTTGCCAGAGAGTTGACAAATGTAAAAACTGTTTTTGAAAGAGAGGATCTGGCTACCAATACTGGGAATGGGCAGAGAGTTGATCTAGCAGAAGAATTGGATCAGTTGAAACAACTTCAAAATGCTACCATTCATATGGAGTTTAAACCAGATGCCAATGCACCTCAATTTTATAATCTTTTCTCTGTATCAAGTGATAAGAAGAAAGATGAATATTTTAGTATGTCTGTGAACAAAGGGACTGCAATGGTGGAAGCACGTGGTGCTGATGGAAGTCATTTTTATGGCAGTTATTCAGATGCACCTCTTAAAATAAAACCAGGACAATGGAATTCAGTTACTTTTACGGTAGAGAGACCAAAAGCAGATCAGCCAAATGGGCAGGTTCGTTTATATGTAAATGGAGTTTTATCTAGAACGAACACGAAATCAGGTCGCTTTATTAAAGATATGCCAGACGTCAATAAAGTACAGATTGGAGCTACTAGAAGAGCAAACCAAACAATGTGGGGGTCGAATCTTCAAATCCGTAATCTAACTGTATATAATCGTGCTCTAACCATCGAGGAAGTAAAAAAACGTAGCCAATTATTTGAAAGAAATGATTTAGAGAAAAAATTACCTGAAGGCGCTGAAGTTACTGAAAAGAAAGATATTTTTGAGAGTGGGAGAAATAACCAGCCAAATGGTGAAGGAATTAATAGTTACCGAATTCCAGCTTTATTAAAAACAGATAAGGGAACCTTGATCGCTGCGGGTGACGAACGACGTTTACACCATTTTGACTATGGTGATATTGGTATGGTAATTCGTCGCAGTCAAGATAATGGAAAGACTTGGGGAGATAAACTAACTATTTCTAATCTTCGCGATAATCCAGAAGCTACTGATAAGACTGCTACATCACCCCTTAATATTGATATGGTTCTAGTTCAAGATCCAACGACAAAACGGATTTTTTCAATTTATGATATGTTTCCAGAAGGGCGAGCTGTTTTTGGAATGCCAAATCAACCTGAAAAAGCTTATGAAGAAATAGGAGATAAAACTTATCAGGTTCTTTACAAACAAGGGGAGACGGAACGATATACACTAAGAGATAATGGTGAGATTTTCAATTCACAAAATCAAAAAACAGACTATCGAGTCGTGGTTAATCCTACAGAGGCTGGATTTAGAGATAAGGGAGATCTTTATAAAAATCAAGAATTAATTGGAAATATCTATTTTAAACAAAGCGATAAAAATCCATTCAGAGTAGCGAATACGAGCTATTTGTGGATGTCATATAGCGATGATGATGGAAAAACATGGTCTGCTCCAAAAGATATCACACCAGGTATTCGGCAAGACTGGATGAAATTCCTTGGAACAGGTCCTGGAACAGGAATTGTACTACGCAATGGCGCTCATAAAGGACGTATTTTAGTGCCAGCCTATACAACGAACAATATTTCGCATTTAGGCGGATCACAGTCTTCACGTTTGATTTATTCAGATGACCATGGACAAACTTGGCATGCTGGAGAGTCACCAAATGATAATCGACCTGTTGGAAATAGCGTTATCCATTCATCAAATATGAATAAAAGTAGTGCTCAAAATACAGAATCAACGGTTCTGCAATTAAACAATGGGGATGTAAAACTCTTTATGCGTGGATTGACTGGAGATCTTCAGGTTGCTACCAGTAAAGATGGTGGGGTTACTTGGGAGAAGACAATCAAACGTTATCCAGAAGTAAAAGATGCCTATGTTCAAATGTCAGCTATTCATACGATGCATGATGGTAAAGAGTACATTCTTCTTAGCAATGCTGCTGGACCAGGCCGTGAACGTAAAAATGGTTTAGTTCACTTGGCTCGTGTTGAGGAAAATGGTGAGCTAACTTGGTTAAAACACAATCCAATTCAGAATGGAGAATTTGCTTATAATTCATTGCAAGAGTTAGGTGGTGGTGAATACGGCTTATTGTATGAACATCGTGAAAATGGACAGAACTATTATACTTTATCCTATAAAAAATTTAATTGGGATTTTGTGAGTAAGGATTTGATTTCTCCGACAGAAGCAAAAGTTAGCCAAGCTTATGAGATGGGGAAAGGTGTTTTTGGTCTAGAATTTGATTCAGAAGTCCTGGTAAATCGAGCACCTATTTTGCGATTGGCGAATGGAAGAACAGCTGTTTTCATGACTCAGTATGATAGCAAAACTCTTTTATTTGCTGTAGATAAGAAAGATATTGGACAAGAAATTACTGGTATAGTTGATGGCAGTATTGAAAGTATGCATAATTTGACAGTCAACCTTGCTGGAGCAGGAATTCCTGGTGGGATGAATGCTGCGGAGAGTGTCGTGCATTATACTGAAGAATATACAGGTGCTTTGGGAACATCAGGTTTAGAAGGAGCTCCAACAATATCTGTTCCAGAATATGAAGGAGGAGTAAATTCAGAACTTGCCCTTGTTTCGGAGAAAGAAGATTATCGAGGAGGAGTAAATTCTGCTTCTTCTGTTGTAACAGAGGTTCCAGAGTATACTGGTCCTCTATCAACAGCAGGCTCAGAAGACGCTCCAACGGTATCAGTTCTAGAATATGAAGGAGGAGTAAACATTGACTCTCCGGAGGTAATAGAGGTTCCAGAATATAAAGAGCCAATAGGTACATCAGGATATGAGCTAGCTCCAACTGTTGACAAACCAGCATATACTGGAACTATAGAGCCATTAGAAAAAGAAGAAAATTCAGGAGCAATTATAGAAGAAGGAAACGTAAGTTCTATCACAGAAAACAATAATAAACCATTAAAAAATAACAATGTTACTACTAGTTCTATCATTTCAGAATCTTCCAAATTAAAACATACTTTAAAAAATGCAACAGGAAGTGTTCAAATTCACGCTTCAGAAGAAGTGTTGAAAAATGTTAAAGATGTTAAAATTCAAGAAGTTAAAGTCAGTTCTTTAAGTTCATTAAACTATAAAGCATATGATATCCAATTGAATGATGCAAGTGGTAAAGCTGTTCAGCCTAAAGGAACAGTAATTGTTACTTTTGCAGCGGAGCAGTCTGTGGAGAATGTTTATTATGTTGACTCTAAAGGAAACTTACACACACTTGAATTCCTACAAAAAGATGGGGAGGTCACTTTTGAGACAAATCATTTTAGTATATATGCTATGACTTTCCAACTTTCTTTGGATAATGTGGTACTTGATAATCATAGGGAAGATAAAAATGGTGAGGTTAATTCAGCATCTCCTAAGTTGTTATCAATAAATGGACACTCGCAATCTAGTCAACTGGAAAATAAAGTAAGTAATAATGAGCAGTCCAAGTTACCAAATACAGGTGAGGATAAGTCGATATCAACAGTTTTGCTAGGTTTTGTGGGTGTTATTTTAGGAGCCATGATTTTCTATAGACGAAAGGATAGTGAAGGTTAGTTATAAAATAATAGATATTACTTTTAAAAAGAAAATAAACCAGTCTAGAGTTCAGTAAAAAGATGGGAATTCTAGACGGGTTTTGAATTAATTGATAAAATTACAATTATATTCAATACATTTTGAGACAATTAGGGATTTCTTCTTATTTTATAAGGGTTGTTTATAATCATATCATTTAAATATAAAAAACATTAATATATTTGGTATAGAAAGTAATTTCTTGATAATGTGTTATATAAAATATTTATAAAAGTATATTCTATCGTACAACAAATATTGAAAGCGCTTCAAAAAAGGTATATAATGGGTTCATAAAACAAGGAAAATGAGGCATAAGTAAGACACGTTATAAGACACGTTATAAGATATGTAATAAATAATTTTCTTGGAGTTTATCATAGGTAAGAAACGGAGACAAATTCTTAATAGAATTGAGAATTAACATATCGTAAATTATATATTTTTAAAATAGGGAGTGTGGTGCTGCTATATATAAATAAAAATTTGTAGAAAGGAGGATACGGTATGATTATTACAAAAATTAGTCGTTTAGGAACTTATGTGGGAGTAAATCCACATTTTGCAACATTAATAGATTTTCTAGAAAAAACAGGACTAGAAAATTTAACAGAAGGTCCGATTGATATCGATGGTGATCGATTGTTTGGGAATTGCTTTACTTATCTAGCAGATGGTCAAGCAGGGGCTTTCTTTGAAACACATCAAAAATATTTGGATATTCATTTAGTTTTGGAAAACGAAGAAGCCATGGCTGTTACGTCGCCGGAAAATGTAAGCGTTACCCAAAAATATGATGAAGAAAAAGATATTGAATTATACACAGGGAAAGTGGAACAGTTAGTTCATTTGAGAGCTGGCGAATGCCTCATCACTTTTCCAGAAGATTTACATCAACCGAAGGTTCGTATAAATGATGAACCTGTGAAAAAAGTTGTCTTTAAAGTTGCGATTTCTTAATGTAGAAAGGGAAGAACAATGAAAAAAATGAGAAAGTTTTTATGTCTAGCTGGAGTTGCTTTAGCAGCCGTTGCCTTGGTGGCTTGCTCAGGAAAGAAAGAAAATACAGCTGATACTGAACCACCGACAGAATTATCTGGTGAGATTACGATGTGGCACTCCTTTACTCAAGGACCACGTTTAGAAAGTATTCAAAAATCAGCAGATGCTTTCATGCAAAAACATCCAAAAACGAAAATCAAGATTGAAACATTTTCTTGGAATGACTTCTATACTAAATGGACTACAGGTTTAGCAAATGGAAATGTGCCAGATATCAGTACAGCCCTTCCTAACCAAGTAATGGAAATGGTAAACTCAGATGCTTTGGTTCCGCTAAACGATTCTATCAAGCGTATTGGACAGGATAAATTTAACGAAACTGCCCTAAATGAAGCAAAAATTGGAAATGATTACTACTCTGTTCCTCTTTATTCACATGCACAAGTCATGTGGGTTAGAACAGATTTGTTAAAAGAACATAATATTGAGGTTCCTAAAACTTGGGATCAACTCTATGAAGCTTCTAAAAAATTGAAAGAAGCTGGAGTTTATGGCTTGTCTGTTCCGTTCGGAACAAATGACTTAATGGCAACACGTTTCTTGAACTTCTATGTTCGTAGTGGTGGTGGAAGTCTCTTGACAAAAGATCTTAAAGCAGATTTGACAAGCCAACTTGCTCAAGATGGTATTAAATACTGGGTTAAAATGTATAAAGAAATCTCACCTCAAGATTCTTTGAACTTTAATGTCCTTCAACAAGCTACCTTGTTCTACCAAGGAAAAACAGCATTTGACTTTAACTCTGGCTTCCATATTGGAGGGATTAATGCCAACAGTCCTCAATTGATTGATTCGATTGATGCTTATCCTATTCCAAAAATCAAAGAATCTGATAAGGACCAAGGAATTGAAACCTCAAACATTCCAATGGTTGTTTGGAAAAATTCAAAACACCCAGAAGTTGCTAAAGCATTCTTAGAATCACTTTATAATGAAGAAGACTACATTAAATTCCTTGATTCAACTCCAGTAGGTATGTTGCCAACTATTAAGGGAATTAGCGATTCTGCAGCCTATAAAGAAAATGAAACTCGTAAGAAATTTAAACATGCTGAAGAAGTGATTACTGAAGCTGTTAAAAAAGGTACTGCTATTGGTTATGAAAATGGACCAAGTGTACAAGCTGGTATGTTGACTAACCAACACATTATTGAACAAATGTTCCAAGATATCATTTCAAATGGAACAGATCCTATGAAAGCAGCAAAAGAAGCAGAAAAACAATTAAACGATTTATTTGAGGCTGCTCAGTAGATGTAAAAGACTAGAAAATAGGTGGGCTAGTGAGCTGAAAAGCCCTAGCCCAATCTTGTAAAAGAAGGGAGAAGGAGAATGGTTAAAGAACGTAATTTAACTCGCTGGATATTTGTTTTGCCAGCTATGATTATCGTAGGATTACTCTTTGTTTATCCGTTTTTCTCGAGTATTTTTTATAGCTTTACCAATAAGCATTTGATTATGCCTAATTATAAATTTGTTGGTTTAGCTAACTATAAAGCTGTGCTATCAGATCCCAACTTCTTTAATGCGTTCTTTAATTCAATTAAGTGGACCGTTTTCTCATTAGTTGGTCAAGTTTTAGTAGGGTTTGTATTGGCTTTAGCTCTTCACAGAGTACGCCACTTCAAGAAATTATATAGGACCTTATTGATTGTTCCTTGGGCATTTCCTACCATCGTTATTGCCTTTTCTTGGCAGTGGATTCTAAACGGGGTTTATGGTTACTTACCTAATCTCATCGTAAAATTAGGTTTAATGGAACATACGCCTGCATTTTTGACAGATAGTACATGGGCATTCCTATGTTTGGTGTTTATCAACATTTGGTTTGGAGCGCCGATGATTATGGTTAATGTGCTTTCAGCTTTGCAAACAGTACCAGAAGAACAATTTGAGGCTGCTAAGATAGATGGTGCTTCAAGTTGGCAAGTGTTCAAATTTATCGTCTTTCCACATATTAAAGTGGTTGTAGGGCTTCTAGTTGTTTTGAGAACTGTATGGATCTTTAATAACTTTGACATTATCTACCTAATTACTGGTGGTGGACCAGCCAATGCTACAACGACACTTCCAATTTTTGCCTACAACCTAGGTTGGGGAACTAAATTGTTGGGTCGTGCTTCAGCAGTTACAGTATTGCTCTTTATATTCTTGGTGGCAATTTGCTTTATCTACTTTGCTATCATCAGTAAGTGGGAAAAGGAGGGTAGAAAATAATGAAGAAGAAATCCGGTATTTATTTAGATATTCTCTCACATGTACTCTTGATTGGTGCGACCATCGTTGCAATTTTCCCATTGGTATGGATTATCATATCTTCTGTCAAAGGTAAAGGGGAATTAACTCAGTATCCAACACGATTTTGGCCTGAACAATTTACATTAGATTATTTCACTCATGTTATCAACGACTTGCACTTTATTGATAATATTCGAAACAGTTTGATTATTGCCTTAGCTACAACCGTTATTGCGATTATTATTTCGGCTATGGCAGCCTATGGTATTGTTCGATTTTTCCCTAAATTGGGAGCAATCATGTCGAGACTACTCGTCATTACCTACATTTTCCCACCAATTTTGTTAGCAATTCCCTATTCAATTGCCATTGCTAAAGTTGGATTAACAAATAGTTTATTTGGCTTGATGATGGTTTATCTATCTTTTAGTGTTCCATATGCAGTTTGGCTCTTAGTTGGATTTTTCCAAACAGTTCCAATTGGAATTGAAGAAGCAGCTAGAATTGATGGTGCAAATAAATTTGTTACTTTTTATAAAGTTGTACTACCGATTGTAGCACCAGGTATTGTAGCAACAGCTATTTATACATTTATCAATGCTTGGAATGAATTCCTGTATGCTTTGATTTTGATTAACAATACAGGAAAGATGACAGTAGCAGTAGCCCTTCGTTCACTTAATGGTTCAGAAATCCTAGACTGGGGAGATATGATGGCAGCATCTGTTATTGTAGTTCTTCCATCAATCATTTTCTTCTCTATCATCCAAAATAAAATTGCAAGTGGATTATCAGAAGGATCTGTAAAATAAGTTAAAATTAGAAAGTTTATTCAATAATAAAGGAGAAAAACATGGTTAAATATGGTGTTGTTGGAACAGGATATTTTGGGGCTGAGTTAGCTCGTTATATGCAAAAGAATGATGGAGCAGAGATTACTCTTCTCTATGATCCAGATAATGCAGAAGCAATTGCAGAAGAATTGGGAGCAAAAGTAGCAAGCTCCTTAGATGATTTGGTTTCTAGCGATGAAGTAGATTGTGTTATTGTCGCAACTCCAAATAATCTTCATAAAGAACCAGTTATTAAGGCTGCACAACATGGTAAAAATGTTTTCTGTGAAAAACCAATTGCGCTTTCTTATCAAGATTGTCGCGAGATGGTAGATGCATGTAAAGAAAACAATGTAACCTTTATGGCAGGACATATTATGAATTTCTTTAATGGTGTTCATCATGCAAAAGAACTAATTAATCAAGGAGTTATTGGAGACGTTCTATACTGTCACACAGCTCGTAATGGTTGGGAAGAACAACAACCATCAGTATCATGGAAAAAAATTCGTGAAAAATCAGGTGGTCACTTGTATCACCATATTCATGAATTGGATTGCGTGCAATTCCTTATGGGGGGAATGCCTGAAACTGTAACCATGACAGGTGGAAATGTAGCCCATGAAGGTGAAAATTTCGGTGACGAAGATGATATGATTTTTGTAAATATGGAATTTTCTAATAAACGTTTTGCCTTGTTAGAATGGGGTTCAGCTTATCGTTGGGGTGAGCATTATGTCTTGATTCAAGGAACGAAAGGTGCCATCCGTTTAGACTTATTCAACTGTAAAGGAACTCTTAAGCTAGACGGACAAGAAAGTTATTTCTTGATTCATGAATCGCAAGAAGAAGATGATGACCGTACTCGTATCTATCATAGTACAGAGATGGATGGAGCAATTGCTTATGGTAAACCAGGTAAACGTACTCCATTATGGTTATCATCTGTCATTGATAAAGAAATGCGCTATCTGCATGAGATTATGCAAGGAGCTCCAGTATCAGAAGAATTTGCAAAATTGTTGACAGGTGAAGCTGCTCTCGAAGCAATTGCTACTGCAGATGCTTGTACCCAATCTATGTTTGAAGATCGTAAAGTAAAATTGTCAGAAATTGTAAAATAAATTTTGGTATTCTCCTATTATAGGTCGACTAGCTCTTCTGAAAGTACTTTTAGAGGAGCTGTTTGACTTGGCTAGTTTTTGAAACTGAAATCTATTCTACTACAAAGTATTGAAAGCGCTTCACAAATAATATATAATAAACTCATAAGAACAAAGAAAAGGAGGAAAGAGGATGCCACAGATTACTAAAGAAGCCTTGATTGCCCAAATCAAAGATGGGATCATCGTTTCTTGTCAGGCCCTTCCTCACGAACCGCTTTATACAGAAGCGGGAGGAGTCATTCCCTTGCTGGTCAAAGCGGCTGAGCAAGGTGGAGCAGTTGGTATTCGGGCAAACAGTGTTCGCGATATCAAGGAAATCAAGGAGGTTACCAACCTTCCAATCATTGGGATAATCAAACGAGATTATCCACCGCAAGAACCCTTCATCACAGCTACTATGAAAGAAGTTGATGAATTGGCAGAACTCGACATTGAGGTGATTGCTCTGGATTGTACCAAGCGTGAACGCTACGATGGTTTGGAGATTCAAGACTTCATTCGTCAGGTTAAGGAGAAATATCCAAACCAGCTCTTGATGGCTGATACAAGTACTTTTGAAGAAGGACTAGCAGCTGTTGAGGCAGGAATTGACTTTGTCGGAACAACCTTATCAGGATACACATCTTACAGTCCAA